>CAMIXP010000053.1 GCA_946402785.1 uncultured Caryophanales bacterium
TTCATCAATGAAGACAGAGATTTGATCTGTTAGACCTCTTTCTTTATGCATGGTATCTTCTGCTTGATCATGAACAACTTCTGGATTATCTTTAACAGGTTCTTTCTCACTTGTTAGAGAAATATCCATGTATACAACTTCATATGGAGAAGTTGAATTATTAGCATTCAAGTCAATTGCTTGAACATCTTCTACAGCAATTGGGTAACATAAAGCACCCGCAACACGAACTCCTGCTCCAATAGGTTCTATATCGAAACGTTCAAATACATATTTTCTAGCATAGAACTCTGTTGGATTATTCTGATTACGATAAATCGTAAATACCTCTCTAGGTTTAATCGTGGAAATCGCATCATTATATGGGATTGGTCCAATTGCTTCATTCTTAATCGTTGAAACAGAATCATTATAAGGAATTGGTCCCATTGTCTTTTGAGGAGCATTTTCCTTTTCTCCTACAGCTTTATTGAAAATAGAATCATAATAATTCTTTAAGTATTCAACATATTCTTGGTCTGTTTCATAGATTCCTCTTTCACGAGGTTTCTTAAATTGCGTACCAGGAATAAACTCATCAGACTCAACAGGTGCTTCTTCTACAATAGGAGGTTCTTCTTTAACCTTCTTCATATCCACTTTCTTAAATACAACATTATATGGATCTTCTGGATTTTTTTGACCTTCAAAGATATGTCTAGCATCTCCATAAGAAATTTCATTTCCAGGTTCTCCATCCAAACGAACATCTTCACCGATTGGTTGAACTTGATGTTTATCTAAGACTGGTTTCTTAACGTAATATTTATTATCTTCATCTACATAGATAGCCTCTTCTGATGATGTACTTTCCTCTTCTACAACAGGAGGATTTTCTCTTGTTTTGCCAAGATCAATCTTTCTAAATACAACATCATATGGAGATACATCATTATTTTGATTTTCTACAATAGCACGAGCATCAGAAACAGATATTTCTCCACCAACAGCTCCATGTAATCTAACTTCTTCTCCAATAGGTTCTACATCAAATCTTGCGAAAGCAGGTTTTCTAACATAGTATTTACCATCTTCATCAATAAAGATTGTTAATTGATCTTTTAAACCTCTTGCTCCTTCATAATCATCATAAGAAACAATTGGTGGATCTTCACGAACAGCCTCTCTCTTAACAAGATGTCTTTCACTTGGTCTAAATAAAACAGAATAAGGAGAAACTTCATTATTTTGATTTTCTACAATTCGACGAACATCTTCTGGATTAATTTCATAACCAGCAGTTCCATCTAATCTTACTTCTTCTCCAATAGGTTCTACATCGAATCTTGCAAAAGCAGGTTTTCTAACATAATAACGATTATCTTCATCAATAAATACTGTTAATTGATCCATTAAACCTCTAGGAGCAAATGGCTCATCAGTAATTGTTGATATCTCATCATTGTAAGGAATTGGTCCTAATCCTTCACGAACCATTTCTTTTTGTTTTGGATATCTTCTAATTTCTACAACATAAGGATCTTCTTCATTCGTTGAATTCGATAAGATATAATCAACATCTTCTCCAGAAATTTCATAGCAAGTATCATCTCCAAATACAATTGGATCTCCTTCTTCTAATAAATTGAACTCTGCAATAATAGTTTCAGGAGCAAAGTATTTTCCAGGGAAACGAGCATCTTGATATAAAACAACTCTTCTTAAAGAATTAATCTTATCAATTTGTGCTTGTACAGCAGCTTCTTCATCAGCAGCTCTCTTCTCTAATACTTCTTTCATATCATCTGGAGTAGCTCCTGGTTGATAAGTTGCTTTTTCTTCCTTACCAGGAATCTTTTCAGGCATCTTTTGAGCATTCTTACGAATTCTCTCTAAAGATCCTTCTTTTACTAGTAATACTCTCTGTTTTCCTTTTAGTTTGACTTCTGTCTCAATTCCATATAAAGCTTCTACTAATTTCAAAACAGATTTATCTTCATTTTCTTTCTTCATACGAGCAAGTTCTTCTAATACTTCACGACGTACCGTACGAATTCTTCTCTTTTGTTCAGGAGTTCTATCCTTGGCAGGAATTGCAATAATGTCTCCTAAACCTTTCTTCTCTAAAATAGCATTAACTAATTTTCTACTTCTAAAGTTATCAGATAATTCTCGATATTCGAAAGCAGAGATTCCTAATTCTTTAGCCATCTCAAAGTCTTTACGAATCTTATCTCTCTTCTTAGTAAGTTTCTTCAAATCAGCAATTTGTCGATCAATAATCTCATGAATGGAATAAGAATCAGCATTTTCTCCTTGTTTCTCATTCATTATCTCACGAACTCTTTCATCGAAATCTTGAACATCCATAGCACCGTCAACAAGTTCTGTTTGATCTTTCAATAATTGTTTCATACGATCATAAGACTCATCATATGCTTTCATATTTGCTAAGATTCCATCTTTTACTACTTGAATTTGTTCTTCTACATCTCCTAATGCTTTTTCAAAAGGAGTATAATCTCTCGTAGATTCATCTACTAAACTATCTAATAAATCAGAGATTTCTTCCATTCTAGTAGATAATCTAGAAAGTTCTTCAGGATTATTGGTATTACGAACTAATTGTCTTAATACCATTAATTCTTCATGAATATTTTGTAAATATTCTTTTTGATGAGAACCATGTAACATATATTCTCTTAATTCTTCATCAGATAATCTTTTGGTTGTTACATGATATACAACATAATGACTGGTTTGAGTTTCACTGATACCTTCATTATCAGATGCTCCTTCATAACCAATCTCATATTCATTTTCATTTTCAATAGCTACACCATTTTTACGAGCTTCTTCTAAGATTCTTCTTCTTTGCTCTTCTGGTGTCACTTTTAATCCATCAAGTACCCAGTCTCCTTCAAATACTTGTTCACGATTTAATAGGAATGGTACTTGTTTTTGATAAACTTTGGTTACAACAAAATGAGTGGTTTGTGTTTCACTAATTCCATTATTGTCAGATGCTCCTTCATAACCAATTTCATAAGAAGCATTCTCATCAACAGGAATTCCTATTTCTTTCATCAAATCAAAAATAGATTGTCTTTGTTGTGCTGGAGTCATGTGTCCATCTAAAGGCATATCTCCTTCAAAAACAATATCTCTTGCAGTTTCTGTTTCATAAATAATATCGTTCACTATATCCACCACCAATCTATTTGCTTTCTTCATCAAATTTCATAAGAACTTGTCCAACCATTTCCAATTCTTTCTCATCCGTAATATCATGTAACTCTAACTTAGCACCAAAAGGATCAAAAGAAGAAACATAAATGTTCTTACGACCATTAGACGCAATCGAATGATCTGTGTACCCAACATAGGACTTCATTGTCTCTTCAGAATCAAAGGTAAATAACACATCACACTCTACGGTTTTACCATCTTTTTCAAGTTGAATTTTCTCTTTTTCTAAATCAAATTCCATATCTTGTAAACCTCCGTCCACTCACTCATTATATACTACTTTAGTGTATCATTATAACAAAAAAAAGTCAATGAACTTGACCCTTTTTAACTAGCAACTTCAATACGAATTTTATCTCCTGCTTTAATCTTATCTGCATTCTTTACTCGGAAGTAATAAATAACCTCTTCTTTCTCTGTTTTACTAAGTTCTTCTCCCTCAATAACAGAGTAATTCATATCCGTAATTAAGTTCTCTCCTTGGTTGTTTTTTAGTACCTCAATTTCAACATTGGTATTGTTTGTAACAGCAATCGTATAATGAGCTCCCTCTGTATTTAAACGATTTCCACGATAGTTCGTTACTTTTAAGATATATTCTTTTCCAACCAATGTCTCTAAGTCCATATCCAAATAACTTTGTGTCTCTTTCTCTACAATAGAAAATACGATGTTACTTCTAACTCCCTTATCATCTTCTTTATGAGTAAATACCATTAATGCAAGCATAATCACAATCACAAATAGTATCGCAAATGCTGTATATAAGAAACCATAAGAAGTAATAAATCTTCTAAATTTAATATTAAAAGGTTCTTCTTTTGGTAAAACACTCTTAATAACTTCTTTCTTTTCTTCTTTTACTTTTACTTCTTTCTTAACTACCTTTTTCTTAGGAGTTTCCTTCTTTTTTGTATTCTTCTTCTCTTCCATATAAATCCTCTCTTTCTAACTCTCTAATCTTGTCTTTATATTTTCATACAAGTGATCAATTCCTTGTTTTTCTTCTTCTGATAAAGAAGAACGTAACACAGAAGAAGTAACATCTTCTTCTACTTTTACATCTTTCTTAATCGTAGAATTTGCTTGAATGGTTCCTTGTATTTTCGTAACCATTTGATCCATAATTTTAAATGTTAAAACATCTTCTCTTGTATATTGTTTCTTCTTTTTATCTTTATTCTTAGAAGTATAAGAAATATCATACTTTTTACCATCTAATTCTAATGTCATCGTAAGAAGTAAATTATGAGAATCCTTATCTCCTTTAATTGTACCAATCTCTGTATCATGTTGATCATAAACAATAATACTAATATTTTTCGAAGTTGATTTGTAATCAGCTTTGTACTTCACTACATTATTCAAAGAATAATAATAGTGTCCTTGATTCATATCTCCTTCATAAGTATATATCTCTTTTTGATCATCTTTCAAGTAAATTACTTCATATTTAAATGGTTGAAAGAATGGCTTTGTCACATAAACATTAATCGTATAACTTTCATTTCCCTTTAAATACTTCTTCTTTTCATTTACTTTTAAAGTCTCAATATTGGGAACAAAAATAGACGCAACTTGACTAGCTCTTGGATCTTTTTTAATATCTTTTAAAACACTCTTTAATAATTCTTTATAAGATTTATCCGTTACTTTATAAGAAATTTGTCCTGCTTTAACTGTTTCATTTCCTTTTAATGTCTCTACATCATATCCAGTTAAAACATCATCATTCAAATGATTCTTGATAGAATCCCTAATAAAATCATATAAATAATCAATATTCTCTACGGTAGTAACATCATCTGTATAAGATTCAAAATAAGTATTACCGCCATCATTGACATAATTATTTAATACATTTTGAATAAAAAAGTATTTCGTAGAATCAGAAATATAATATTGCCCATGGAAGATAACCTCTTCCCCTATTTTCTCATCAATCTCAGAATATACTCGATTCTTTTTACGATCATGTTGAATCAAGTAAGTTGTATCCATCTGATTTAGATTTTGAAGTAAACGATTTTTCTTCGCAAATTCTATATCTTCTACACTCTTATTTTGATACTCTTCACTCGATAAATCAAAATGTACTTCCCCTTCTACTTGAAAAGAATCTCCTATTAAATAATCTGGTTGAATTGAAAAAATATGTTCCGTCTTTTCAAAAATCATATCGATCATATTACCAAATATAACTTGTTTCCGAGAAATATTAGAGTAATATACACCAAATACAATTAGAGAAATAGCAAAAGCAACGAATACTAAAAATAATAAAACTTTAAAGGCAGTTTTCAGTATCTTTTTGATCACGTATCCATCACTTCCTACTATAATTAATTATATCAAAAAAGAGGTAGATGTCAAACATCTACCCCTTTGTTTTCTTATTTTTTAGAAGAAGCAATAATCCCAATTTTTCCTGTCAAAGGAGGAATCTCACTTGGTACAGCAACCCCACCTGGAACAGGATTATATATAGCACTAATTTTAACAGAAGTTTCTTCTCCTGGTTCTAAAATTTTACCACTAATATCAGAAATACTAATCGTAAGAGGAGCAATCTTTTGAATCGTTTCTGCAGAACGAAAATCAGGACTTGCAAATAAACGAATAATAGAAGCAGGTACAGATCCTTCATTCTTCACAATCACTTCGTAATCTACTTCATCATGTTCTTCAAACAAACGAAAATTCATATTGATAATACTTCCATCTTCTTCAATTTCAATCTTCCCAACAGGATCTTTTTCTCCTCCCTTTAAAGAAGATAACATTTTCACAGAAGTAAAACGTACATCAAAGGTTTCTTCATCTTTTTTATATCCTTCTAATTTCATCGATAAAAACATGAATCCAATTCCCATAAAGATAATCGTTATACATAAAATAACAATAATCGCATTTTTCATTTTCTCTCTTTTTTTCATGATGTACATTCCCCTTTCACTCTTGTCTCAACAGATCCTTGATAACAGTATCCATAAGAAAGATCATTTTCTTGAAATTCAATAAAAGCAGTAACTTTTCCATTCTCTACATAATACCAACTTCTAGTAGTTGGATAATAATGAAGTGTCTCTTCTGCAGGAATCAATGAAATAACAAGTTCTGTATTATAACGATCGAGTACTTGAATACTATTCTGTAATACATATTCTTCTATTTTCATATAAACATGATCCGCATATTCTTGAGCCTTTGCTTCACTAAAAGAAGTACTTTTCGTAGTAGATTCTACTCCTCTTAAAAACTCTTTCGAATAAAAATCTAAGTTTAATAATAAAGCCCCAGTAGAATCATCTTCTACTCCAATTTCTAATACTCTTTCTTTCAAAGATTGAACTTTCTCAAGCGTCTCTGTCTGAATCATTTTCCCACGCAGGATTTCTTCCCACGTCTTTAGAAACTCTGGATAATGTTCATCGTTATTACGAATCACTTCAATAGAATCTCCCTCTCCAAGAAGTCCATTTTCTAGAAGAATTGTAATCGCTTTATCTAAACTCATTGGTAGAGACGTATTCTCTATATTTTTATTATAAAGAGTTGTAGCATTCTTGTCAAAGAAGAAAAGATGATAAATCTTTCCTTCTGAATCTAACACAAAACCAATATCAAATTTCGATGGATTTTTTACTTCAATCATATTTTGATAACGTTTCGATTGAATAAAGCCATCACTGGATCCTTGTTCCTTTTTGTATTCCGGTACAACAACCACAATACTATAGACAACAAGCATCACAAGAACAAGTACCCCTTCTAATATAAAACGTAATTTCTTATTCATAGGGCACCTACTCCACGGCATACTTAGGAGCGAGTTTCAAATCAATGACAATTCCCTCTGAAATATCCGTTCCCTCTGGAAGAGATTGTTCCGTAACATATCCAACTCCATCTAAGTTTACTTTAACTCCCATTTTGGTAAGAAGATCTTTCGCAACTTTAGAAGATAATCCAACAACATTTGGAATCTTTAATTGAGGATCATTCGTAATTAAATAAATGGTATCTCCTGTCGTAACAACTTCATCTTTTCCAGGAGTTTGTTTCATTACTTTATTACCATTTCCAATCACAATATAATGAATGCCACTAGCATCTAATGCTGTCTTAGCAGCATCAACCTTACGATTTGTAAAGCTTGGAACTTTGTAATCAGTAATTTCAATCTTCGTAACAGGAGTATCACTATTTCCATGATAACGAGATACATTATGAACGATTTCTTTAACCGCATTACTTAGTGGTTTTTGACTACCACCACTTGGTCTCTTAACAGATGCATAAATAATAATTTGTGGATCACTCTTTGGATAAATACCAGAGAAAGAAGAAATAATATCTTCCGTTCCATTTAAGTATCCGCCACCATTTTCACTCGCTATTTGGGCAGTACCTGTTTTACCAATTAGCTCTCCTCCATCAATTCGGAAACCACTTCCGGTATTTCCGATTCCATTAACAGTATCATCCATTAAAGAAATCATTTTTTGGACCGTTTGTGTAGAAGCAACTCTTTCAATTTCTTCTCTTTTATGTTCTAATGTTACTTCTCCTGTTTCCGTATCAACAATCTTTTGAACCAAATAAGGTTCAAGTAAAATACCATCATTTGTTAAAGGAGTCATTGCTTTTGCATTTTGAATAGGTGTCGTTAAAATACCTTGTCCAAATCCAGCATTGTAGATTTCTGTTTCATATTTAAAATCTAATTTTCCTTTATTTTCATTTGGTAATTCAATTCCTGTTTTCTTACCAAATCCAAGTTTTTTATAATACTGACGTAACATCGTACTATTCATATGACGACTAATAATATTAATAACTCCAACGTTACTACTGTAAGCATAACCACGGTCAAAGGTAATAACACCCCAACCATTACGGTTCCAGTCACCAATAACGGTTCCATCGCTAGTCTCATATGTACCAGACTTATACGTTTCACTTCCATCATATACCCCATTTTCCATCGCAGCCATATAAGTAAATGTCTTCATCGTACTACCAGGTTCATAAGGAGTCTGACAGAAAATATCCATATAGTTAGAAATATTACGAACATTTGGATCAAATCCCGGATCAGATGCTGTCGCAAGAACAGCACCTGTCTTTGCATCCATAATCGTTACCGTAAACCATTCCCAATCATAATTCTTATCAGAATTGGCAATTGCTTGTTCTACAAAGAATTGAATATTGGAATCAATCGTTAAATAAATATCTTTTCCTTGTA
>CAMIXP010000054.1 GCA_946402785.1 uncultured Caryophanales bacterium
TTTCCTACTACTTACCACAGCATTGTTTGTATTTTTTCCCTGAGCCACATGGACAAGGATCATTTCTTCCTATCTTTTGTTTTTTGATAGGTGCTTTCTTTGCTTTTGTATCATCGTTATCGTTTGTTAGTAACTTTTTAGCACGTGGTTTTCTTTCGATGTTTTGTCTAATTTCTGCTTTTAATAAGAAGATAGATACATCTTTATCAATCTTTTGAAGCATAGAATCAAACATATCAAATCCTTCCATTGTATAAGCTCTTAATGGATCTTCTTGTGCATATCCTCTTAAGTGAATACCTTCTCTTAAATGAGACATGGTATTGATATGTTCTGTCCAATAGTTATCTAATACTTGAAGTGTAATAACCTTTTCGAATTCATTGGATACTACTTCTGGAATATCTTTTAGTTTGTTTTCATATTCTTCGATAACTCTCTTAGAAATGAAGTCTATTACTTCACTATCACTTTGTCCTTCAATATCTTTTACTTTGATATCTTTATTTAATAGATTCTCATTTGCAAATTCTACAATATCTTTGTAGTCATCATCTGTTAGAACTCCTTCTGGAGCTAGATGGGATTTTACTAAATCTTCAATATGATGTCTAAATGTTGTAAGTACCATTTCATGGATAGAGTCATTTTCAAGAATCTTATTTCTCTTTTCATAAATGATTTCTCTTTGATTGTTCATGACATCATCGTATTGAAGTAAACTTTTACGAATGTCGTAGTTGTTTCCTTCTACACGTTTTTGTGCTTGTTCTACACTACGAGTGAATGCTTTACTACGAATAGCTTGGTCTCCCATACCCATGTTTTCCATCATGGTTCCGATTCTATCTGATCCGAATCTTACCATTAAGTCATCTTTCATAGATACAAAGAATTGGGTATAACCTGGATCTCCTTGACGTCCTGAACGACCACGTAACTGATTATCGATACGACGTGATTCATGACGTTCTGTACCAATAACACATAATCCACCTAAAGCTCTTACTTCATCTGATAGTTTGATATCGGTACCACGACCAGCCATATTGGTTGCGATGGTTACAGATTTACCTAAACCAATCTTAGAAATGATTTCTGCTTCTCTTTCATGGTTCTTTGCATTTAATACTTCATGTGGAATATGTTCTTTCTTTAATAAATTACTGATTAATTCAGATGTTTCAATGGCAATTGTACCAATTAAAACTGGTTGTCCTAATTCATATTTTAATTTAACAACGTTGATGATTGCTTTATATTTTGCTTCTTTGGTTGCATATACTAAGTCTGGTTCATCAATACGGATAACTGGCATATTCGTTGGGATTTCAATAACATACATGTTATAAATCTCACGGAATTCTTCTTCTTCTGTTTTAGCAGTTCCTGTCATACCAGCTAATTTCTTATACATTCTGAATAAGTTCTGGAATGTGATGGTTGCCATTGTCTTTGTTTCTTCGTTGATCTTTACGCCTTCTTTTGCCTCAATTGCTTGATGTAGGCCATCAGAATAAGCTCTTCCTTTCATTAGACGACCTGTGAATGGATCAACAATGATTACTTCTCCATCTTGTACAACATAATCAACATCTCTTCTCATTGCATAGTTTGCACGTAATGCTTGATTAATGAAATGTAGTAGTGTCGTGTTATTGATGTCATATAGGTTATCTACATGGAATGCTTTTTCTGCCTTATCAGCACCAGATTCTGTTAGGTTAACACTATTTGTTTTTTCATCAAAGATATAGTCTGTTTCTTTCTTTAAACTCTTTGCATATTTATCAGCACCTATATATAGGTTTTGGTTTTGCATTTCTCCACCAGAAATAATTAATGGGGTACGAGCTTCATCGATTAATACAGAGTCAACCTCATCGATAATTGCAAAATTTAATGGACGTTGTACTCTATCTTCTTTTCTAACAACCATGTTATCTCTTAAGTAGTCGAATCCTATTTCATTATTGGTTGAATATAAGATATCGCAGTTATAAGCTTCTTGTTTTTCTTGAGCAGATAATTCTCTTTTATTAACACCTACTGTTAATCCTAGGAATTTATGAATTCCACCCATCCATTCAGCATCACGGCCAGCTAAGTATTCATTGACTGTAATGATATGTACTCCTTCTCCTGTTAAGGCATTTAAATAAGCAGGAAGTACAGCTGTTAAAGTTTTACCTTCACCAGTTTTCATTTCAGCAATGTTACCATAGTGGATTGCTAAAGCACCCAAAATTTGTACGTAGAAGTGTTTTTCACCAATTACACGGTATGCTGCTTCTCTTGCTGTTGCGAATGCTTCTACTAATATATCATCTAGGGTTTCCCCATTTCTTAATCTTTCACGGAACTCTTCTGTTTTACTTTGTAGTTCTGTATCAGTCAATTTTGAATATTCTTCGTCTAGAGCCATTACTTTTTCAGCGATTGTATTAAATCTTTTTAGCTCTTTGTATTCATGGTCAAATAACTTTTTTAAAATATTCAAGTGTAATCAACTCCTTCAAGTACATATTTTACCAAAAAAAAGAGAGAAATAAAAGATATTTCGTCTCCTTTAATAGTTTGTATTCTATTCTGATTCAATTACTCCATAGTTTCCGTCTGTTCTCTTATATACTACACATGGAGCATTTGTCTCACTATCTTTATACATATAGAATTGGTGTCCAAGTAATTCCATTTGAAGGATTGCCTCTTCCTCGTTCATTGGTTTTACTTCGATTGTTTTTCTTTTTACAATTTTATTTGTTTCTTTTTCTTCTGCATCTAACTCTATACTATCAAAGTTGAAGTCATAGCTTGGTTGTACCTTTTTAGACATAAGTCTAGTCTTATTTTTTCTTACTTGTCTTTCTAGCTTATCAATTGTCTTATCAACTGCAGCATAGAAGTCTTCTTGCGTTTCCTCCGATCTTAGAATAAATGATTTTAATGGGATTGTAATTTCCACTGTATCTTCGTGTCCTTTTACTTTTACTATGACGTGTGCGTGAACATTTTCACTATTTTCTAGGTATTTATCTAACTTACCAATCTTTTCTTCAATATAACTACGCATAGCATCTGTAATTTTAATTTTTTCGCCACGTATTTGAATTTCCATTAAATATCTCCTCCTTTATACTTTTATTATACCAAAGCATAATAAAAAATACCACTAATTTATAGTGATATTTCTTTTAAAACCTTTATTTTACTTTGATTTTTCTTTCTTTTTGATTTTTAATTTTGATTCTATCTTTTTCATGATTTGTGGGTTTTTATCTGAAATAATACTTGTATGGAATACAAACCATGCGACTAAGATAAAGATAATAATAAACATGATTTGTCCAATCTTAGGATCTTTTAATACAAATACTAAGGTTGCGGCTGCGAATAAAATGTTGATTGCATAGATAATTAATACGGTTGTTACATGAGAGAAATTCATTCCGAGTAACTGGTGATGTAGATGTTGCCTATCTGCTTGGAATGGTGTTTGTCCTTTTAATAATCTTCTAATAATTGCGAATAAGGTATCTAAGATAGGAATTGCTAAGATAGATACTGGTACAAAGAAGGATATTAAAGCTGGTCCTTTGAATTCTAGTAATGTAATAATAGCAATGATGAATCCCATGAAGGTTGCTCCATCTCCTGCAAATATCTTTGCTGGATGGAAGTTATGGAATAAAAATCCTAGAGTTGATCCTAACATAATTAGTGTTAATGTCATAACTAAGCTTCCAAATCTTCCTTGATAAGCTCCTATGATAGCAATTGTGATATAGAAAATGGTGCAAATACCACCACTTAATCCATCTAATCCATCGATTAAATTAATAATATTGGTACATGCTACGATAAATAATATCGTTATTGGATAAGCTAATATTCCAAAATCAAAGGTATATCCAAATGCTGTAATAACATCTAAAAGAATTCCTCCATAGAATACAATGACACAAGCTGCTACAATTTGTGCAAGTAATTTGTGTGTTGCTTTAATTGGATTAATATCATCTACTATGGATGATAATATAATAATGAAACTACCAATTAAGATAGAATTCATTCTTACACTTTGTTCTCCAAACAACATATATCCAAATAAGAATGCTAAAAAGATTCCAACAGCTCCTAATTTTGGAGTTGCTTTTTTATGAATATGTCTGTTTTCTTCTTCTGATCTTGGATTATCCATCGCATTAACATGTACTGCGACTTTTCTCATTAAAAACATGATAACTGCAGAAAATAAAAATGTTACTAATACTATTTTTGCTGCAGACCATAATTGGGCGTTCATAGAATTCCCTTCTTTCTAAGAAAATTATATCAAATTTATGATAAATGCAAAAGAAAAAACCAATTATTCTTGGTCTTCTTCTAATCTCTTAATATCATTTAATAAAATACCACATCCATCTGCTACACATGTTAGAGGTGACTCTGCAATTAATGCTGGTATTGTTAGTTCATCTTCCATGACATCTACAAGTCCTGTCAGTAAGGATCCTCCTCCTGTTAAGATGACTCCTTTTTCTACGATATCAGCTGCTAATTCTGGAGGAGTTTGCTCTAAGACACTCTTTGTTGCCTTGATCATTTTGTTAACTCCGTCTTTTAATGCTTCTTTGATTTCTTCTTGACTGATATCAATTGCATCAGGAAGTCCTGTTAAAAGGTTTCTTCCTTTTACTTCCATTTTTGTTTTTTTACTTGCTTTGTGAACATTTGCAAAATTGATCTTAATATCTTCTGCAGTTGGTTCTCCAATTAATAATTTATATTTTTCTCTTATATATTTGATAATGTCTTGATTTAAGGCATTTCCTGCTACTTTTACAGAGGCTGATGATACAATTCCGTTTAAAGATAATACGGCAATATCCGTTGTTCCTCCTCCAATATCTAGTACCATGTTTGCTGTTGGTTTCGTAATATCCATTCCTACTCCAATGGCAGCTACTTTTGGTTCTTCTTCTATATATACCTTTCTTGCACCCATTCTTTCTGCTGCTTCTTTAATAGCATTCTTTTCTACTTGCGTAATATTGGTTGGGCAACAAATAAGAATTCTAGGTCTTGTGAATAAGTTCCTTGCTTTTATTTTTTTAATGAAGGTATCTAGCATAATTTCAGTTAATTCAAAATCTGCAATGACTCCATCTTTTAGGGGTCTAATTACTTTTACGTTTTCTGGTGTTCTACCGACCATTTCATTTGCTTCTTTTCCTACTGCGATTACTTTTTTTGTTTCTGTTTCTACAACAACGACACTTGGTTCATTTAAAACGATTCCTCGTCCTTTAACATAAATTAATACGTTTGCTGTTCCTAAGTCGATTCCGATGTCTCTTGCCATAATTTCATCCTCCCCATTCTCATATTATCATATTTTTTTTGAAATTTATAAAAAAAAGAAGATTTCTCTTCTTTTTTATAATATATGTACGGATGTGATTAAATCATAGAAGAAATTCGTTACTAGATAGATCATAGATAGTCCTACTAAGAAATAGAATATTTTTGCTTGTAGAGGATTCACGTTCTTTTTAAAGATTTGATTGACATTAACTGTATCCATCGTCCAAATAACTACAATGGTTACAACGAAATATAATAGAAATTTAAATGTCATGCTCTGTCCTCGTAATCTTTGATCATTTTTCTTCTACGAATATGTTTTTCTTCTTCGGATGCTGGCGTTTCTACAAATGTTTTTACTAATTCCAATGCTTTTTCTACTGGCATCTTTTCTCCGAAAGCAATGATATTCGAATCATTATCGTTTCTAGTTGCCACTACATCTTCTATGCTATCTACTTTGGCGCAACGAATTCCCTTTACTTTGTTGCAAGCAATACTGATTCCAATTCCTGTTCCACAGATAGCAACTCCAAAATCTACATCGTTTTTTAATACATGATCTGTTAATTTAAATGCATAATATGGATAATCTGTTGAATCTTCTGTATGTGTTCCATAATCTTCTACTTCATATTGATCTTTTAATAATTGGATTAATTGATTTTTTAATTTATATCCTCTATGATCACTTGCAAATCCTATTTTCATACTTTTTTTCTCCTTTTTAATAATTGAAAGTTTAGATCTCCAAAACTCTGTGCTAAATGTGTATAATCAATTCCATCGATACGGTCGTAATACTCTGCTCTTTGGATTTTGTTTGCTAAAGCATCTAGTCCAGTAATTGTGGTTGGTAAATCCCATTCATATCCTGATTCTACTTTCATTGTTTTTGATAGTACATAAGTTTTTCCATTTTCAACATTTTTTACCATGGGTCTATAACTTACATAAAAGCTTCCTGGATAGATTCTGGCACCCGAAAAATTACAGGTTATCATTTTCTTGGCTCTTTGATTTTTGATTCCTGGGTAGACTTTTACAACTTCTCCTGGAAATAGTATTTCACTTGTATTAGCTGTTATAAAATCAAATCTATCTTTTTCAATCTGATGATAAATACTATCAATCGAATTTCCATAATAGCTTTCTATTGTTTCTATTGCTAGGGGATCTGTTCCCATTTGTTCTAAGATGTTGTTGTACTGTGCTATTAGTTCTGGATGATTCTCTTTTTCTATTTCATCTAATGTTTTTTCTTCGAATGCTTTCTTTTCCATTATGCTCCTACTCCCCATGCATTCATTATAGCATACAAGCAAGAAAAAAAGCAGATATTATTCTGCTTCTTTATTTGTAAATCCATATTTTTTGTTGAATTTATCTACACGACCAGCACGAGATGATCTGCTTTGCTTTCCTGTATAGAATGGATGACATTCTGAACAAATTTCAACATTAATTTCATCTTTTGTAGATTTGCATGTAAATGTGTTTCCACAAGCACATGTAACCTTACAATCTTTAATTTCTGGATGTATACCTTTTTTCATAAACTTCTCTCCTTCCGCCATGACAACTGTTTTGTCATAGAAATTTGACGCGTTATTAATATATCAAATATTTTTTTTGTTTTCAAGTGTTTTTTACACTTAAACCTCTTTTATCTTGATTTTTGCCCCTACATTTGTCAATTTTTCAACGATTGATTCATATCCTCTTAAGATATGCTCTACATTTGTAATGGTTGTTTTTCCTTCAGCTTTTAATCCAGCAGCTACCATAGCGGCTCCTGCACGTAGGTCTGTTGCAACTACCTCACATCCTGTTAATTTGGTTGGTCCTAAAACAGTTGCTGTTTGATTTTTTACTTCGATATTAGCTCCTAATTCTTTTAAATATGGGATATGCATAAATCTGTTTTCCCAAATGGTTTCGGTTGTTTTACTTTTACCAGTCATTTGTGTTTGTAATACGGTAAATGGTTGTTGTAAGTCTGTTGCAAATCCTGGATATACAGCTGTTTTGATACTGGTTGCTGTATATTTATCTTGTTTTTGTACTAATACATAATCTGCTCCTACTTCTAGTTGCACTCCTGCTTCTTCTAATTTTGATAATAAAGCATCAATATGTTCTGGAATAATATTATCTACTTTTAGTGGATTACCACAAAGGGCTCCAATAATAACATAAGTACCTGCTTCAATTCTATCTGGAATTACTTCATGGAAGCATTTTCCTAGGTGTGTTACTCCTTCAATCTTAATTGTAGAAGTACCAGCTCCTGTAATTTTAGCACCCATGTTATTTAGGAACGTTGCCACATTAACAATTTCTGGCTCTTTTGCAGCATTATCAATAACTGTTTTTCCTTTTGCACGAACAGCTGCTAACATGATATTTATAGTTGCTCCGACAGAAGCAATATCTAAATAGATGTTTGCTCCTTTTAATTCTTCTGCTTCTACTGTATATTTGTTTCCTTCACTTTTTACAGTTGCTCCCAGTGCTTCAAATCCTTTTAAGTGTAGATCAATTGGTCTTGCTCCAATCGAACATCCTCCTGGGAAATACATTACTACTTTATGATATTTTCCAAGTAGTGCTCCCATAAAGTAATAAGATGCTCTTAATTTCTTTGAGAATGCTTCTGCAATCTCTACGTTTTTCATATCTTTTGGATTGATAACAACACTTTCACTTGCTCTTTTTACATCGACATTTAATTCTTTTAAGATATCACATAATGCATCTGTATCTGTGATTTCTGGTACATTACATATAGTTGCTTCTTCATCCGTTAAAATGGCTGCTGGAATTAAAGCAACTGTTGCGTTTTTTGCACCACTAATTCGAATGGTTCCCGATAAATCTCTTCCACCCTCGATTTCCATTATTTTCATTCTTTTATACCTCCAAACTTTTATTAAAAGTTAATTCTTCTTTCTCTACTTAATCATACTTTTTCTCTATTTCTTTGTCAATTAAAGAGCCTTATATTCCCTATATTTGTCGTCAAGTTGATATATAAGGATATAAAAAGATAAAAAATCCCTGTCAATTGACAGGGGGATTATTCACAATTATGGAAAATAAA
>CAMIXP010000055.1 GCA_946402785.1 uncultured Caryophanales bacterium
GCAGTGGCATCTTGTGAAGCAGCTATGAGTGGTTGTGCTGTTATTACTTCAAAAGGAGTCGGAGTATCACAATTCATAGATGAAAAAATTGGTACATATTGCGAAACAGAAAATGTAAAAGAATATGCAGATAAGATTGAAGAATTCTATTATGATGAAAAGAAATTCTTAGATGTAAGTAAAAAGATGCATGAATGCGTAAAGAAGACTTGCGGATATGATCAAACAATTAAGAAAGATATCGAATTAATTGAAAAAGCAAAACCAGTACGCATTGATGACTACAAGATCAAAAAAGTAGAAGATCCTATCTTAACAATCGCAATTCCTTCTTACAACGTAGCTAAATACTTAAAGAATGGAGTTCACTCATTACTAAATCAAAAATATGCCAATAAATTAGAAATCTTAATTATTAACGATGGTTCAAAAGATAACACAGCAGAAGTTGCTCGTGAGTTAGAAAAATACGGCAAAGTAGGCGGAAAACAAGTTGTTAAATTAATCGATAAAGAAAATGGTGGACACGGATCAACCATCAACAAAGGTATAGAACTAGCAAGAGGTAAATACTTCCGATTAATGGATGGAGACGACTACTACATTTCAACAGAATTGGAAAAGTTCATTGAAAGATTAGAGCATGAAGATGCAGATATCGTTCTAACAAACTATATTGAAGACTTCTCTATCTCAGGAGAGAAGAATGTAGTAAGACATTATGAATTCATGAAACCATATGTTCAATACAACTTAAATGATATGTCTTATGAAGGATATGGATTCTTACCATGGGGACCATTATTATCAACATCAACTTATAAAACAGAAAAATTAAGAAATGCAAACTTCAAGATTGATGAACATTGTTTCTATGTTGATATGGAATATAATTTCATTGGTTATATTGCATGTGATACCGTAACATACTACCCATTAGATATTTATAACTATTATCTAGGTAGAGTAGGACAATCAGTATCCAAAGAATCTTATACAAGAAACTGTCCACATCATGAAAAAGTATGCATCCGTTTAGTAAGTGAATTTGAAAGATTAAAAGATCAAATCCCAGAAGAGAAGAAGAGATATTTAATTAGACAAATTATTATTCCAATGT
Source organism: uncultured Caryophanales bacterium (assembly GCA_946402785.1). GTDB lineage: Bacteria > Bacillota_I > Bacilli_A > RF39 > UBA660 > UBA3789. Next base: position 1,121 of record CAMIXP010000055.1, read on the forward strand.
GTAAGACACAATATGAAATCGCAATGGAATATTTCAAGAACAATAAGAGCTTTAATTCATTTGATAAAAAGTTAAAAGAATATCCAGAGTTCTATCATATGAATGAAATTGCTGGTAAGAGAGTAAGACTTCATAGAAGAACCGGTGGATTATTAATCAGATTTGATAGTATCATAAAAAGATTTAGTAAATAGTAAGGAGAAGGAATATGAAAACAACGAATTTAGTAATTGGTGCTGGTATATCAGGACTAACATTTGCAAACTATTCAAAAGAAGATTATTTAATCGTAGAAAAAGAAGAAACTGTGGGTGGATATTGTAGAACATTTAAAAGAAATGGCTATGTATGGGATTTTGCAGGACACTTTTTCCATTTCAATACAGAAGAGTTTAAAAAGAACTTCCTAGAAAAAATGCCTAAAAAAGATATCATCTATAATGACAAAGTAACCAAGATACTATATAAAGGTAAATTCATAGATTTCCCATTTCAAGCAAACATTCATCAATTAGAAAAAGAAGAATTTATTGATTGTTTGTATGACTTATTTCAAAAAGAAGAAAAAGATAAATATGATAATTTCTTAGATATGTTATATGGAAAATTTGGAGCATCTATCGTAGAAAAGTTCTTAAAACCATATAATGAAAAACTATATGCAACAGATCTAAGAAATCTAGATGTAGATGCTATGGGAAGATTCTTCCCATATGCTGATAAAGAAGCGATTATTAAGAATATGAAAAAGAATGCAATTAATTCTTATAATGGAAGTTTCTTATATCCAAGAAATGGTGCAGAAAGTTTTATCAAAGTTTTATATGATAACCTAGATAAAGAAAAAGTACTATTAAATACATCTGTTACAAAAATAGATACTAAAAAAAGAATCGCAACTTTATCAAATGGAGAACAAGTAGAATATAAAAATCTAATTAATACGATGCCATTAAATCATTTCTTAGAGTTAATTGGTGGACATAAATCATTATTAGATGAAATGTCTTACAACAAAGTATTAGTATTCAACTTAGGTTTTGATAAACCATCTCCATTATGTAAGAAAGAACATTGGATTTATATTCCTGATAAAAAATGCAATTACTATCGTGCCGGTTTCTACAACAACATCTTAGGAGACAAAAAACTAAGTATGTACATTGAAATTGGTTATAGTATGAACGATGTAATTGATGAAAAAGAAATCAAAAAACAATTAAAGGCAACCTTAGATAATCTAAAGAAATCTGGTATTATTGATGACAAAATGAAATTAGTAGATCACATTGCCTTAGTAATGGATCCTGCTTATGTTCACATCAGTACGAAGACAACGAAAAAGATTGATGCATTACAAGAAGAATTAAAAGAAAAAGGAATTTATACCATTGGACGTTATGGAGCATGGATCTATAACTCTATGGAAGATTCTATGTTAAAAGCAAAAGAACTAGCAGAAAAGCTATAAAACCATAAGGAGATGGTGCCATGAAAAAATGTGTTATCATCATGAATCCAGAAAGTGGAAAGAAACATAAAATCAAGACCTATCAAGAATTCTATGACATCTTAAGAAAATATGGTTACGATGGAGAAATCATTCTAACCAAAGGACCAGGAGATGCCGAAAAGATTATTCAAGGAATTGATAAAAGTGTAGATTTAGTCATCAGTGGAGGAGGAGACGGTACATTAAATGAAATTGTATCCGGAAACCTAAAAAGAGAAAAGCCACTCGTTGTTGCGCCACTTCCATTAGGAAGTACCAATGATGTAGGAAACATGTATGGACTAGATCACAGTGTCTACGAAAATCTAGAAATAGTATTAAAAGGGAAACCAAAAAAAGTAGACATTTGTTTCATTAATGATGCACCATTTGTCTATGTAGCTTGCTTAGGCGACTACATCGATATGGCTTATGCAACTCCAAGAGAATTAAAGAAAAAGTATGGAAAAATTGCCTATATCCTATATGGAATGAAGCAATTAAGAAGTAAAATTCATCAATATGATGTTCAATACGAAATTGATGGAGAAAAGCATGTAGGAAGATATTCTTTCTTCTTTATCTCCAATTCTTCCCGTATTGCAGGACAACCAGACATTTATTATGATGTAAAACTAAATGATAATATGTTTGAAGTAGCTCTCGCAAATGTAGGAAGTAAAAAAGAAATGTTAAAACTATTAGTTCTAGCTAGTACTATGGATGTAAAAGACATTCCAGGAGTTACTTATTATAGAACCAATAATTTTAAAATAGAATTCTTAGACAAACCTAAAACATCATGGTGTATTGATGGAGAAGAATACAAAGAAACGACAAACAAATTTGTCTTTCGTGTTTCTCAAAACATGAAAATGCAAATTCCAAAAGAATCTGCCGATAAATTGTTTAATGAATAGGTGGTGATGCGAATGGGAAAAGAGCAATCTTTAACCAAGAGTATTCGTAAAAACAACAAAAGAAAAATATCACCAAAAACAAAAGAAAAAAGAAAATTGAATATAACCATATACTTTTTACTAAGAGGATTTGTTATCTTTAGTATGATTGTTCAAGGATTGAATGGAAACTGGAACAACGTAGCATTATGTGTATTAACATTAATTCTATTTACGTTACCAACCATCATATCCAAGAGCTTTCATATTACATTTCCAGAACCATTAGAAATTATAGTATACTTGTTTATTTTTTCAGCTGCTATCTTAGGAGAAATTCAAAACTTCTATGGATTGTTTGAACATTGGGATACCATCCTTCACACATTAAATGGATTCTTGTGTGCGGCGATTGGTTTCTCATTAGTCGACTTATTAAATAATAATGATGATGTTCAAATTCATATGTCTCCTGCTTTTGCAGCGTTAGTCGCATTCTCTTTTTCAATGACAGTAGGAGTTATGTGGGAATTCGCAGAATTCTCTGTAGATCACTATTTACAAAAAGACATGCAGAAAGATAGAATTGTCGATCATTTTCAATCTGTCAAAATAAATCCAGAAGAAGAAAATGTACCAATTATCGTAGAAAACATTGATCGAACAGAAATCTATGCAGATCATGGAGAAACCATTATCGAAATAGAAGGTGGATATTTAGACATTGGACTTAACGATACCATGAAAGATTTAATCGTTAACTTCCTAGGGGCATTCATCTTCTCAATCATAGGTTATTTATATGTAAAGAATAGGGAAGGATTTAAATTTATTGAATTCTTCTTCCCAAGAAGAACAGAGACCCCTAAGAAAGAACAAACTGTAGGTTAGAAAAATGAAAAAGAAAATCAACGAAAAACGTTTAGCAATTAAAATGATTATGTGTTTGGTATACTTAATTGGAATCACCATATTAAGTGTATGTTCTTATCGCTTGTATGAACAAAAGAAAAACATTGTATCTTGGTCTGATGTAGAAAATGTAGAAGACTACACCTATATGAAGATTAGTAGAATGTCAGAAAAGTTTGCTTACTTTGAATCTGAAAATGTAGGAATTCACTTCATCATTGAAACAGAAGAAACAGGAGAATGGCATACGTATTTAATTGCGATTAACGAAGATGACTACAATAAATATAAAAAGATCATTGACTATTCTTATGAAAGAACAGAAGAAGAACCAAAACCAATCACGGTATATGGTTACCCTGTAATAGTAAGTGATGAATTAAAACAATTAGCGATTAAAAACATTGAAAACTTTGTACCCGCAGAAAACGAAGTAAAGATTACAGAAGAAAACTATGAAACATATTTAACCAATAGTTATCTAGATACAACCAAGAGTAAACAAGACCATTTCAATGTATTACTATTTATCTTTTTACTATTATTATTAATGGTTATTATGTTACTAATCGCAACGATCTTCAATAAAGATAAAATTGTTGATAAAGTAGATAATACGTTAGATGAAGGAATTGATCGTGCAAGATTTATGTTCGAAAAGCAAAAGCAAAAAAGAAAGAAAAAATAACTACCAGTAAGGTAGTTTTTTTATGACAAAAATGTTATAATAAAAAAAGAATAGGGTAATGTTTATGGGTAATAGAAAACACAGAAAACATACAAGTAGAAAAATAATAATGCTAAATATTCTTTTAGCAGTTTTTTTGGTGATGGGAATTGCCTATTCCGTACTAGGAACTACCCTTAATATGACAGGAAATGTAACAGTAAAAGAGCATAGTTTAAAACTATATGATGTATTAAAAGCTGCTGCGGAAGAAGGAATATATGCAAAAAGATTTACCGAAAGCCATCAGGATTCAATAGACAGTTCTTTATCCACAGAAGAAATTTATCACTGGTATCAGCCTGCTTATAAAGATTATCTAAATGAGATAAAATCTAGATACAATGTCATTTTTGCAAACCAATGTTGGATTATGTTTAGAACAACAGACACGGGCGGAACAAAACTTATTTATAATGGAGAAGCACAAAATGGACAATGTCTGGATACGAGAGGAAATCATTTGGGATATAATTCGAGTTCTTTGAGTACTAGTACATTAAGAACTGATTATTACTATGGTACTGATTTTAGTTATGATGCATCCGCAAATACATTTTTATTGGCAGGCAATATTACAACGGGTGAAATAAAAACAGGACAATATACATGCTTGAAAAAGAATGCTGAAGATGCGTGTACAGCACTTTACTATGTATATCGAGAAAACGAAACAAAGTATGAATTATTGAGAATCGTTAATAATGTGCCAATGTATTTAATTGGGGACTCAGAGTTTAATACGATAGAGACACCAGCGGCAGCTGGATATATGTATAATAAATACTACACAGGAGCATCAAGCGATAGTTTTATTAATAATGCACATATATTGTATGATTATAGTATAACAGAGGGAACAAAGTATTACTATGGTGACAAATATGTAAAAGATGGAAGCTATTACTTTCTTGAAAATGATGATGGAAGTATACCAGAACAAATTGAATGGTCATCTAATCTAGAAGAGAATAGGGCAATGGAAGGTAAATTTACATGTAGGTCAACATCAACGGAAGAAGTAAATCATAATGGAAATATGGTCCCACAAGGTACTCGCTGCTATTGGCCTTACTATGTTATAGATTCGACAACATATGAAGACAAACAATTAACACTAATGATTACAAATACAAATATAATTCCGGATGCAACTATGTTTTTTGGAGAAGATGTTATTGATAATGAAGACGGAACATATAGTTTGGTTGGCGTTTCAGAAATATCAAGATCAGAGTGGTACACCAATTATTCTGATTATCGTCATCATTATTATTGTAGCAACTATAGAAACACGACTTGTGAAAAAAAGAATATTAATTATATAGTATCATCTTCTAAGAACGCAGTTTCTTATGAAAGCTTTTCTCGAGACTATAAGTATTCAAAAAGTGTTACATATGATTATGAAACAGGAGAATACACTTTGACCGGAGACAGTATTACATTTTGGGATTTTACTAATCAAGAACAAATAGATATTTATCATACAATGCACTATACATGTTTGAACGATACGGGTGTATGTAAGACTGTAAAATATATATATGGAGATTACTTAGATACAACCAAATACTTTTCTTATATGAATTTAAATGATGGTGTTACTGGAGATAACATAATAGACGAGATGCTTCGAGCAGAAGATGTCAATAAATATGACTCAACAGTAAAAATATATATCGATTCTTGGTATGAAAGAACACTGCTTAATTATTCTGATTATCTAGAAGATACAATCTTTTGCAATAATAGAGAATTATGGAGCAAAGAAGGATGGGATCCAAATAATAATATTGGAAGTATTTTTGTTTATTTCCGCTGGAAAGACAACTTAGATTGTTATTCAGAGTTAGATTCCTTTAGTGTTGGTAATCCAAAGGCGCAATTAAAATATAAAATAGGACTATTAACAAATAAAGAAGTATCGCTAATGAATAATCAAAGACTTTATTTTGATAATACTAATAGATATTGGTTAGGAACCATTGATTTCATAACTGACGATGCAACAATTGAACTTGGACCAGGTGGTACAACTAATAATATTGGAACATCAGGAGTAAGACCCACTATATCTTTAAAGAAAGGAACGAAATATACTTCGGGGACAGGAAGCCAAGAAGATCCATATATCGTAGATGCTCCACCAATTACAGGATAAGAAAACTACTGATAATTCAGTAGTTTTTATGTTATAATGAGTATGAGGTGCTTACGATGAAATTTCAAGAAATAACCGAAAAAGAATATAGAACATTTTGGGAGAATCATCCATTAAAGACATTCTTATCAGCTCCTGAAATATCCAAATTAAGAGAAAAACAAAATTGGAAAACAAACTATGTAGGAGTAAAAGATGGCAATAAGCTAGTAGCAGCAACCATGCTTTTATCTCATAAGAGACATTTTAATAAATATGAATTTTATTCCCCAAGAGGATATTTACTAGATTTTCATAATAAAGAATTAGTAGAATACTTTACAAATGAATTAAAAAACTATATCAAAGAAAAAGGTGGATATATCTTTCGAGTAGATCCTTATCTAATCTATAGACAAAGAGATTTAGATGGAAATATTGTAGAAGACGGGGAAGATAATAGAGATGTAGTAGAAGAGTTAAAATCTCTTGGTTTCAAAAAAGTACCAATTGACCAAACAGAACAAGTTATCTGGATGTTTTCCCTAGACTTAGAAGGAAAAGATGAAGAAACGATTCTAAAAGAAATGAAACCAAATACGAGAAACCAAATTAAGAAAACAGAAAAGTTTGGTATTACGGTAAATGAAATATCCTATGATGAATTAGATCGTTTCCAAAAAATCATGGAAGAAACAGGAGAAAGAAAAGGATTCAAAGTAAGAAACATTGAATACTTCCAAGAAATGTATAACTTATTCCATGAAAAGAATGAAGTAAAATACTTTATTACAGAAATTAATCTAAAAAAATATGTGGAAGGATTAGAAAAAGAACAACAAGAAAAACAAGCAAAAATTGATAGTTTGACAGATGCGAAGTATAATGATGGCGCAAAGAAAAACCTAGCAAACGAAATCGCATCTTTTGATAAACGTATCGCAGAATCAAAAGAAATCATGGAGAAAACAGGAAAAGATACCATCACATTATCAGGTTCTATGTTTATGTTAATTAAACCAGAAGTCATCTATCTATCAAGTGGAAACTATGAAGAATATATGAAGTTTAATTCCCAATATTTAATTCAATGGGAATTAATTAAATATGGAATTGAAAATGGATTTAAAAAACATAACTTTTATGGAATA
>CAMIXP010000056.1 GCA_946402785.1 uncultured Caryophanales bacterium
CGGGCAAACTCCGCTTCGATCTCGTCTTTATGCTGCTTGAATAATATATCGGCATAGCGCAGGAAAATCAGCCCCAGGATGGGCTGGCCGTACTGATTCGCCGCCATGTGTGCGCCGGCGCGCAGCATATCCGCCGTGTGCCAAAGGTTTTCTTTCAGGGTTTTCAATTCTTTGTCCGTCATTTTGCCTGCTCCTGTTCCTGTTCGTCGATGATCTCCACCATATCGATAGCTTTTCCAAGCTGATAAAGAATACTATCCTCTGTTAAATCCCCAAACATAAGTAATCGTGATATCTTGTCGTACATAATTTTATCCTCCTTAATTATCATATTTTATTATTTTGTGGGGATGATTTAATGGAGTTAAAGAATCTAATTCAAAGTGATTTGTTTATTCGTATATAAAAACACAGGGGACTATTCTGTCTCCTGTGTTTCTCTTTTTATATCTAAGATAATTGGAAGAATAATTGGTTTTCTTCCTGTTAAGTTGTGAATGAATGGATAAAGTGTTTCTGTAATTTCACTCTTCATGGTTGCGAAAGTTGATTTTGGATTTGCAAGGGAAGTAGTGATTACTTGTTCTGCTTTATCTTCGATTTTGTGTATTAACTCTTCATTTTCATTAACGAGAATGAATCCTCTTGTGGTAATATTTGGTGTGATTAATAATTTTCTCTTTTTCATATCGACATTTACGATTACAACTAAGATTCCATCATTTGCCATAATCTTTCTATCTTTGATGACAGCTCCACCAATTTCACCAATTCTACTTCCGTCTACATAGACGTCTGCCCCTGGTTTACTATCTCCACGAGTTACTACATGATCTTTTAGAACGAGTGTATCTCCATTCTTTAAGATAAATGTATTTTCTTTTGGAATACCACAGTTAATTCCGATGTTTGCTTGTTTCTTCAACATTCTATAGTCACCATGGAATGGCATCAAATATTTTGGCTTTAATAAACGAATCATTAATTTGATTTCTTCTTCATTGGCATGTCCTGATGTATGTAGATCTTGTAGTACATTGTTTGTATATACTTTTACACCTTGAAGATATAGTTTATTAATTGTTTTTGAAATACTTAATGCATTTCCTGGAATAGCACTTGATGAGAATATTACAACATCATCTGGTCTTAAATGGATTTGTTTATGAGTACCATTAGCAATTCTTGAAAGTGCTGCGAGTGGTTCTCCTTGTGTACCTGTACATAGAATTGCGACTTCATTTGGCTTTAAGTTATTGGCTTCCTCTGGAGATATTAGTAGTTCTTTATGATCAATGTATCCTCCATTTAAGGAAATGTTAATATTATTTTCCATACTTCTACCAAAGATGCATATTTTTCTATTATGTTTATAACAGGTTTCAAAAATGTGTTTTACTCGATAGATGTTTGATGCGAATGTCGCAATAATAATACGACTGTTTTTCCATTCATCAAACATTTCTCCTAATGTTTCATCCACAACGGATTCACTGTTAGAGAATCCTTCATTTAATGCGTTTGTAGAATCTCCAATTAATACGTCTACTCCTTGTTCTCCTAAAGATGCCATTTTATATAAATCAGCCATTGGACCAATTGGTGTTAAGTCAAACTTGTAGTCACCTGTTGTGACAATTCTACCATCTGGTGTATTGATACTGATTCCGTGAGAATCTGGAATAGAGTGTGTAATTCTAAAGAATTCTACTTCAATATCTTTAAATTTAAGTTTAGTTTTGTCGGTATAAACAAATAAGTTATCATATCGTATATTTCTGTCTTGCAATTTAACCGCAATTAACTCTTTGGCATGATTAGGCGCATAAATAGCGGGAATATTAATACTTTGTAGTAAAAATGGAATTCCCCCAATATGATCTTCATGACCATGGGTAATTAATAAAGCTTTAATTTTATCTTCGTTTTCTTTTAAGAATGTAAAATCAGGTAATACGTAATCTACACCCATGATTTCACTTTCTGGAAAACTAACACCGGCATCTATAATAACAATTGCGTCGTTATGCATTACACAATACATATTTTTTCCGACTTCTCCTAAACCACCTAGAACAATTATCTTTGTTCCATTGGTTTCATTTTTCTTCATAATTTCTCCTTTCGTTTTGTTTTTTATAAAGAACTAACTATGTCATTATACCTTATTTTTCTTTTTTTGTCCATTGTATACAATACTTATACTACATATTACAGTCAAATATGTGTTATAATCAAATTGGTGATACAAATGGGATTATTTAGCAAAATTAAAAATATGTTTAAAGGTTACAGTGAAGAAGAAAAAACTGTTGAAGAAGAAAAAGAAGAATTAGAAGAATCCACAGAAGTTGTGGAAGAAAATCATTTAGAGGAAGAAAAATCCACAAAAGCTGTGGAAGAAGATATTCCAGAAGAAAAGGTTGTGGAAGAAAAAACTAAAAAGAATGGATTCTTTCATAAAAAAGAAAAGGAAGAAGAAAAGAAAAATGTAAAGATTTATGAAAAAGGTCTTACGAAATCTAGACAAGGATTTGTTTCTAAGTTAGCAGATTTAACGAATCGTTATAGTAAAATAACAGAGGAGTATTTTGAAGAGTTAGAAGAAATCTTGATCATGGCTGATATTGGTGTGAATACCGTTATGGAGTTTATGGATCGTTTAAGAGATCGTGTTCGTAAAGAGAATATTTCTGATCCATCCGAACTTAAGGAAATCATTGTCGATGAATTATTCATTATTTATGTTAATGATGAGGTGTTAAGTAATAAGATTCAATTCCGTGAAGATGGACCTACGATTGTTTTATTTGTAGGAGTTAATGGAGTTGGAAAAACTACGACGATTGCGAAACTTGCTCATAAAATGATTGATGAAGGAAAGAAAGTATTAATGGTAGGAGCCGATACTTTTAGAGCGGGAGCTGTGGAACAATTAAAAGAGTGGAGTGACAAAGTAGGAGCTGGCTTCTATGGAAAAGAGGAAAGTGATCCTGCGAGTGTTGTTTATGATGGAATTGAACTTGCTAAAAAGGAAAAATATGACGTTGTGTTAATTGATACAGCTGGAAGACTTCAAAATAAAGTTAATTTAATGAAAGAATTAGAGAAAATTAATAAGGTTATTGAAGGACAAGCTGGTGGTTGTGATGAAACGTTATTGGTCATTGATGCGACAACCGGTCAAAATGGAGTTAGTCAAGCAAAAGCATTTAAAGAAATTACGAATATCACGGGTATTGTTCTTACAAAGTTAGATGGTACTGCTAAAGGTGGAATTGTTCTTGCTATCAAAGAGAGTGTAGGAGTTCCTGTTAAATACATTGGTCTTGGAGAGACAAAAGATGATCTTCAAGTATTCGATATTGAAAAATATATTTATGGTTTATTTAAGGATATGATGTAATATGGGTATGGAAGATATTGTTTATTATAATGAACTTTATGATTTATATGGAAAACTACTTACCGATACACAAAGAAAGTACTTTGAGGATTATTATTTCCATAATCTAAGTTTTTCTGAGATGGCTGAACAATACGAAGTAAGTCGTAATGCAGTCTTTAAACAAATTCATATTGTGATTGATAAATTAGATGAGTTTGAAAAGAAATTACAATTAAAAAAGAAAAAAGAGAAAATTCTAAAAGTATTAGAAGATACACCTAAAAGTGTTCAAGAAAAGATAGAGAAAATTTTATAACTATCTTTTTTCTTTTGCTTGTAAAATAGATGGATTCATTATATAATTTACTATAGTAGGATACTGTTCAAAAGAATAAGAGGGATATATATGTTTGATCGAATTACTTACATTAGTAATGATGGGTGTACTGTTAAATTAAAAGATGGCGAAAACACGACTCAAAATTTAATGAACATGCACTTAATTTTTGAAGACGCAACGAAAAAAGTATTAGGAGAAGTAGACGACCTTGATGGTGATACATTAAAGGCGCATTTTTTGGGTGAGATTGAAGGCAACCGCTTAATTGGTGGTACTATTCGTAAACCAACGACTGATGCTACGATTCGTGTTATAGATCGCTCTGAAATACCATTAATTACTGGTACGGATGCAGAAGGATGGATGAAATTAGGAGAAAGTCCTTTCTATGATGGATTCCCTATCTATTTGGATGTTAATAATTTCTTTAGTAACCACTTTGCTATTTTCGGTAACACTGGTTCCGGAAAATCTTGTGGTGTATCTCGATTATTCCAAAATATGTTCCAAGATCAAAGATTAAATCCTTATAAAGCTAATATCTTTATTTTTGATTCTTCTGGTGAATATTACAATGCATTTAGTAATTTAAGTTCTTTGAACAGTAGTTATAATTATCGTTTTATTAGTACCAATGAAGTAGAAGGAATTGGTGAAAAATTACGTTTACCAGTTTACTTATTAAACAAAGATGATTTAGCATTATTACTTCAATGTACAAATCACTCTCAATTACCTATTATTGAGAGAATGTTAAAACTTGCTTTGGTATTTAGTCAAAATGATGTAGATTCTGAAGCTTATAAAAACCATTTGATTGCGAAAGCAATTATGACAATTCTATATACTAATGAAACAGCTCCAAATAAGAGAAATGAAATATTCTCTATATTGGCTAGTTGTTCTACAAAAGAATTTAACTTAGAAGCTCCTGTACAAGGAATTGGTTATGTTCGTAGATTTAGAGAGTGTTTCTTAATTGATAATTCAGGAAACTTTACTGAAAGTGTTTTATTAACAGAGTATGTTAATTCCTTTATTAAAGAAGAATATGATAATTATGAACCTCATACAGGTGTTTACTATAACTTAGATACATTAGAGAAAGCATTAAACTTTACTTTAATTAGTGAAGGTTGGTTAAGAAATGAACAAACTTATGGTGATTCTGTTACTTTAAGAGTTCGTCTTCATTCTTTAATCGTTGGAGATAATGCGAAGTTCTTTGATGTTCCTGATTATGTTTCTTTAGAGACTTTCTTATCTTCTTTACTAATTCATAATGGTAAGAAATATCAAATTGTTAATATTAACTTAAGTGATATTGATGATGATTTTGCGAAAGTTTTGACAAAAATTTATTCTCACTTAATTTTTGATTTTTCTAAGAGTTTAAAGAATCGTGGTAGTATTCCATTCCATATTATTTTGGAAGAGGCTCACCGTTATATTCAAAGTGACCATGATAGATTCTTATTCGGATATAATATTTTCGAAAGAATTGCTAAGGAAGGTCGTAAGTACGGTGTTATTTTAGGTATTATTACCCAGAGACCTGTTGAATTATCTGATAACGTTATTTCACAGTGTACAAACTTCTTAATCTTTAAGATTAACCACCCTATGGATATTAAATATATTCGTGAAATGGTTCCTCATATTACAGATGAAATTATTGAAAAACAAAAAGCATTACAACCAGGTACTTGTTTAGGATTTGGTCTTGGATTTAAGATTCCATTAATTATTCGTATGCAAATGCCAAATCCATCTCCTTTATCTGGAAACTGTGATGTTGTCAATATTTGGTGTGGTGGTAAGGCTCCTTCTTTTGCAAGTGCACCTGCTGCTCCTATGCCTGTTGGAGGAATTGTTGCTGAAAGCAATTCTATGGAACTTCCATCGATTGCTGTTCCAAGTGGATTCTCTTCTCAAAATAATGTTGCTATGGATGAACCTGAAACTCCAAAGAATCGCTTTATTCCAGATACTGTTTTAGCTATTCCAGAAGAGGCAAAAGTAGAAGAGCCTAAGGATATGGAAACAACAGATGCTGATAAACCAATTGATTTAGTTAAAATTGTAGAACCAGATCAAGCTGTTGATCCAGAAAAAGTAGAAGAAGAAAAACCAATAGAAGTAGAAACACCTAAGGTTGTAGAACAACCTAGTATTCAAACAGAATCTCCTTCTATTGTAAGTATTTCAATGAATGATCCATTACCTGAAATGGTAGATGCAAAGAAAGCTGATATTCAAGCTTCTGATTCCATTGTAGAAGGTGTTATTCGACCAGAAAGTAATATTGGAGTAGACGAGGAAGCAATACCAAGTGAAGAGGGGGGACATTTCTTCACAGCGCCTGCTGAAGAAGACCATACATTCTCTCCAGTAACTCCAGATACGATTAGCTTTGATGCTTCTTCAACTCCTAATTTAGGATCTATGGATCAGGGTGAGACTCCTCAGTTAGTTAGTTTAACAGTTGATGATACACCAGATGATGATCCAAATGATTTTGCATAAAAAATAGTGATGATTCACTATTTTTTCTTTTTATCATAACGTTTTTTTGCTATAATAATTCATAGGTGATATTATGTTTGAAAGTTTAGGAGATCGTTTACAAAATGCTCTTCATAAAATTAAGGGCTATGGAAAAATTACAGAAGATAATATTTCAGATATGATGAGAGAGATTCGTCTTGCGTTATTAGAGGCGGATGTTAACTATAAAGTAGTAAAAGAATTTACCAATACAGTTAAAGAAAAGGCTTTAGGAGAAGAAGTTGCTTCTAGTATTAATCCAGGGGATTTATTTGTTAAGATTGTTAAAGATGAATTAACTGAATTACTTGGTGGAGAAAGTGAACCTCTTAATTTAAAGGGAGATCCTGCTACCTTGATGTTAGTAGGTTTACAAGGTTCAGGTAAAACAACGACTGCTGGAAAGCTTGCTAATTTTTTAAGAAAGAAACATAGTAAAAAGCCTTTAATGGTTGCTTGTGACGTTTATCGTCCTGCTGCTATTGATCAATTAAAACAATTAGGAAAACAATTAAACATAGAAGTTTATGATGAAGGAAAGAAAGATCCAGTTGAAATTGCTAAGAATGCAATTGCTTACGCTAAAGAAAATCATTATGATTATGTATTAATTGATACGGCTGGACGTTTACATATTGATGAAGAGTTAATGGATGAGCTTGATCATATTCGAGAAGAGATTCAACCTCAAGAAATTTTACTTGTTATTGATTCTATGATGGGTCAAGATGCTATTAATGTTATTACTGGTTTCCATGATAAATTACCTCTTACGGGTGTCATTCTTACCAAATTAGATGGAGATACCAGAGGTGGTGTTGCTTTATCTGTTAGACATTTAACGAATGTACCAATTAAGTTTGTTGGTGTTTCTGAAAAGTTAGATGGTCTTGATTCTTTTGATCCTGAAAGAATGGCTGGAAGAATTTTAGGAATGGGAGATATTATTTCTCTTGTTGAAAAAGCAACGGAAACCATTGATGAAAAAGAAGCTGAAAAGACTGCTAGAAGAATGCAAGAGGGTAAATTTGACTTAGAAGATTTCTTATCTACTATGAAACAAATGAAGAAATTAGGTCCTCTTGAGAATTTAATTAAGATGATACCTGGTGCTAAAAAGATGGGTCTTACGGATGTTAAGATTGATCCAAAACAAATGGCTCATATTGAAGCAATCGTCTTATCTATGACACCAAAAGAAAGAAGAAATCCTGATATTATTAAAGCAAGTCGTAAAACAAGAATCGCTGCTGGTTCTGGTACTTCTGTTCAAGAAGTAAATAAATTACTACAACAGTTTGATCAAATGAAAAAGATGATGAAACAAGTAAGTAATGGTAATATGAAATTGCCTTTTTAAGGAGAAAGTTATGAATGTCATTGATTTAGAAGTTTTTCAAAATGAAAGTACTTGGCCTGTACAAAAACTATATGAGAAAACAGGTAGTTGTAAGATGAATGGTTATTTAGGAGAAGATCTTAAAGACCCTTATTTAGATGAAAATGGATTATTTTGTTTTTCCACTCATAAAGAAGTAGAGGATACCGTGATTGATTCTTTTGGTACGGCTTATAAAGATAGTGTTTTAATTAAACAAACAAGTAAGTCTTCTGCAGGTACTGATTATTCTTTATATTCTTGGGATGCTAGTCAAGGAAAATATACATTTCTTGGATTTGATGATTCAAGGGCTCTCGATCGTTTT
>CAMIXP010000057.1 GCA_946402785.1 uncultured Caryophanales bacterium
CTGTTCCAACACCTGTACCAACAGCAGTACCTACACCAGTTCCTACCCAAGAACCTATTACGGTACAAACCAATAGTGGAGATTCTATTATCGCTACATCTGATGTTAATATGAGATATAGTCCAGATAAGAAATCTTTCAAATTAGGTACTTTAAATGAAGGTTCTGTTGTAGACCGTTTATATCGTGATGGAGATTGGGATTTAGTAAGAGTTGGTACTCAATTATGTTATGTACATTCTGGATATACAAGACCTTATGAACAAGATTGGAACCATGAATACTATGATATTGAAGATTATCGTGATATTGTTCAAACGACATCTAAATTAAATCTACGTTCTGGTCCATCTACGGATGAACAAAAACTAGATTTACTTGGAAAAGGTGAACAATTACAAGTCATTGGTAAATCTATTAATCGTAATAATCCTAATGATATTTGGTATTTAGTAAAAGTAAGAGGTCAAATTGGATTTGTTAGTGCTGATTATACTCGTTCCCTACGTAGTGAAGTTTTAGCACTTGATCCTAACTTACGTGAAATTGATATTGATGGTGTTGCTCGTGTTAAGAGAAGTACCACTTTATATAATGCTAATGGAAAATCTATTAAAACAATTGATAAGTATCAACACGTTCATATTATTGAACAATATAGTAATTACACATTAGTAGAATATGAAGGTAAATTTGGTATGGTATCAAATGACGATATCGCTATTTTGAAAGGTCATGCCTATATCATCGATTATAGTAGACAAGCTACTTTCTATTATTGTAATGGAGAACTTGTTCACCAAGGTCGTTGTACAACTGGTCAAGATCATATGCCTACCGATGAAGGATATACGGATTCTAATGATAAACAACGTGATTACCATGACTTTGGTCATGATGGATATGTATCTGATATTCTATTCTGGCATTTATGGGGAAATCAATTCGTACATGATGCTGGATGGGAACCAGATGGAAAATTTGGTGATACGCATTATTATCATAATCATGGTAGTAGTGGATGTGTACGTGTTCCTGATGATGAAGCTTATTACATTCAATACAACGTACCAGAAGATGCTGCTAGACTTGGTCACAAATAAAAGAAGAAGAAATTCTTCTTTTTTTATGTCAATTTTAAAATATTTTACTAAAAAGATAGCACTTTTTTTCTCTTAATGTTAAAATGATAATATAGAATACCTAGGAGGTTTTATTATGGCCATTTTTATATTAGATACGGATGCTGTTTCTGCAGCAAAAGGAAATGTTGACTCTATTGCAAGTCAAGTAGATAGTTTGGCTTCTTCTGTTAGTGGATATGATACTGCTTGCGAAGATTTTGATTTCTCAGGACCTAAAGGAGTCATTGCCGCTAATATACAAGCTTTTAGTACAAAAATCAAAAATGCCGGTGCTATTATGGATAGTGCTGTTACTTCTCATACATCTTTACAAAATAGTTTGAAATTTGATGAATCAACTGCAAAGGATCCAGCTGAGACGCCAAAAGATTCTCAAACTCCAACAAATCCTACGAATCCAACAAATCCAACATATCCAACAGGACCTACGGGACCTACCGGACCAACTTATCCAGTTTCTCCTGTTACACCAGTTACTCCAGTAACGCCTGATACAACCACTCCACAAGAGGGTACAGAAGTTAGTGAAAAGATTACGAAAGTAGATCATACAAAAGTTGGAGATATTACCGAAGCAATGAAAGCAATATTCGATAAAGTATCTTACGATAATATGGGATATGCTTTATATGGCGGATTAATGGTAATTGCTTGTTCTTCTGCTGTTGGTAAAATTGGAGATGTTGTTGAACTTGTTTTGTCTGATGGTACGAAAGTACGTTGTGTTGTTGGTCAAAATCTTGAGGGTACTGGTGAAATTCATTTCATCGTTAATGATTCTTGGAAATCTGATAATACAAGTAATCCAACGAATGGTATTTTGGAAAAGATTAGTAAGATTTATAACTATGGAGCTGGAGCTGCTATTACAACAACGGATTTACCTAAGATTGGAGAACATACTTCTAAATGGACTACCTTAGATGATTCTTGGACGATTGCTACTACAAAGGTTAGTGTTCCAGATTATGAAAAAGTTGTTGCTTCTAAGAAAATCACACAAAATTCTGATACAAGTAAATACGGAGATTACTGCTTAGCATTCTCTTATGTTCATGCATATGACTTATATCACGGTGTTACAAGTGATACAGCAGCTGATGCTGGTAACTATAAACATGCTGGAAGCTTTGAAAGTTTCTACAGTGATAGTAAAGCTGAAACCTTAACAAAAATCTATTCTGAGATTGTTAATGGTAGACCTGTTGTTATGCAAGTAAATGGTAATACAAGTGGTACAAGTAGACACTTCGTTACCGTTGTAGGATTTAGAAATACGATTACAGATCCTGCTGCTTTAACTGAAAAAGACTTATTAATTATGGATTCTTGGGATGGTAAAGTAGAAAGAATGGATCAAACAAAATCAAGATTCATGACAACTGGTAAACAAACAGGAAAGAGTTATACAGGATATTATTTAAGAACGATAAAAGCATAAAAGTAATTTTATTGCTTTTTTCTTAGGAAGGAGAATTGTTATGCCAATTCTTGCTGCATTTGCGGTACCTCATCCTCCTCTTATTATTCCGAATATCGGAAAAGGAGAAGAAGATAAAGTATCTTTAACTATTGATTCTTATAACCAGGTTGCTAGAGAAGTTGCTTCTTTAGAACCGGATACAATCATTATATCGAGTCCTCATGCTCCTTTCTTTTATGATGGTTTCTATTTAATAGATGGGGATCATGCAGAAGGAAATTTTGCGAGATTTGGTGCTAGAGAAGTTTCTTTTTCAGAAGATGTTGATTCTGAATTTGTAGAATACTTAGAAAATCTTGCAATGAAAGAAGATTTTCCTGCGAAAAGAGTAGGGGAAGAACCATTAGATCATGGAGTAATGGTTCCTTTATACTTTATTCGAAAGTATTATAAAAAAGGAAAGATTGTCGTTGTTGGTTGTTCTAGTATGAGTAATGTAGAACATTACCGATTAGGAAGATATATTCAAAAAACAGTATTTGATTTAAATCGAAAAGTCGTTTATATTGCGAGTGGTGATTTATCTCATAAATTACAAACTTATGGTCCTTATGGTTATGAAGCTGATGGACCTGTCTATGATCAAATGATTATGGATACCTTGTCTCATGCGAGATTTGGAGAATTGATTCATTATGATCCGGATTTCTTGGATCGTGTTGCGGAATGTGGTCATCCATCTTTTACGATGATGGCTGGTGCTTTAGATGGATATGATGTGATTCCTCGCTTCTATTCCCATGAAGATATTACAGGAGTAGGGTATGGAATTTGTAGTTTTTATCCGAATGGATTTGATCAAGAACGTCATTTCTTGAAAGACTTGGAAACGGATCCTTATGTATTACTTGCAAGAAATACAATTACTTCATACATCACAACTGGAAATATTCCTTCTATGCCTACGTATGTCGCTCCAGAGATGCTTTCTAATCAAGCTGGAGTATTTGTATCCATTCATAAGAATGGTGCTTTAAGAGGTTGTATTGGTACTTTTTTACCAACTACGAATTCTATTTGTTCGGAGATTATGATGAATGCAGTAGCTGCCTCTACGAGAGATCCTCGTTTTTCTCCGATTACTGAGGATGAATTAAAGGATTTGGATATTTCTGTTGATGTATTATCTCCTCCAGAAGATGTATCTTCTCTAGAAGAATTAGATCCTAAACGATATGGTGTAATTGTTCGAAATGGATCTAGACGTGGACTATTACTTCCTGATTTAGAGGGAGTCGATGATATTGATACTCAACTTATGATTGCGAAAAGTAAAGCAGGGATTGCTCCTGAAGAAGAAATTCAAATTCAAAGGTTTGAAGTTATAAGACATCATTAAAAGATAGATTTATCTATCTTTTTTATATTGAAAAAAAGTATAAAATAGGTTAAAATTACTATTAGGATAGGTGATTATCAATGAATAATGGGGTTGACAATAATCAAGCTGTTCCTACACAAGCACCTGTGCTTACTCCTGTAGGACAACCTACAACGCCTGTTGTTCCTGCAACGGTTGTTCCAACGACTGCTGCACCTGTAGCAACAGCAACACCTACAGTTCCTGCCACAACAGGGACATCTTTTGTTGCGCCTACAAATCCGCCTGTTCCACCAACGGTACCTGCTAGTGTAACACCTACGGTTCCACCAACGACGGTTCCTGTTACGCAACCAGCAACAGTACCAGTTACTCAGCCTGTTACTCAACCAGTAACAAATCCTGTCACGGTACCTGAGACTGTAGAAGAAGAAAAACCTAAAAAGAAGAAAAAAGGTAAATTATCTGGCATTTTATTTATACTTCTTGTTTTATTAGGATCTTATACCTTTTATTTATATCAATCTTCGAATCGTACAATATCAGAATTAAGATATCAATGTAGTCCAGTATCTGAATCCAAAGAGGCTATTTACTTAGATGTTAATTCTACTTTGGTACAAGACTTATATCAAACGGTTTTAACAACTGCGAGAGAAGATTATTCTCAACCAGAATGGAATAATCAAATGAGACTTTATTTAGCGTATCGACAAATTCCTGATTATCAAAAGTATGATTCTAATTGTAATTACTTTGATCCTGGTAAGATGGAACCTTATACTTGTGAAGTTTCTTCTACCTTTATTCCAAAGGCTTTTAAAGTAGAAACTCTTGAAAGAGAATGGAAGAAACTTTATGGAGATGCGACTCCTATGCCAAAAATCAATGTTAAATTAAATAATACTTGTACTGGTGGATTTGAATATGTTCCTGAAAGAGAAGAATACGTAGAAGGTTTCTGTGGTAAGAATATTGCAATTTCTATTAATGTTAAAAAGAAACTAGAATCTGCAACATACTCTAATAATATGATTGTATTAAAGGAACATGTTGAGTATTCTGCAACAGAAGATATGCAAATACCTAGTTATTTAAAAAATGGGGATTATTATTATACTTTTAGACTTGATATGAATTATCATTATATATTAATGAATAAAAGCTATGATCAAAAATATTAGAAGGAGACGAGAGAATGGAAATTAAAACGGTTGTTACTGGATATTTAGACGAAAATTGTTATATTCTCGCTCAAGATAAAAATTGTTTGGTAGTAGATCCTGGAGATGATTTTCCTAAGATTAAAGAAGCAATTGGTGATTTAAATGTATTAGGTGTATTGATTACGCATTCTCATGTAGATCATATTGGTGCTCTTAGAAATTTCTTAACGAAACGTTCTATTAAGATTTTTAAGAGTAGTAATGTAGAAGAAGGAATGCATTATGATATTGGAGATTTCCATTTCCAAACATTCCATACTCCTGGTCATTCCAAAGATTCTGTTACTTTCTATTTTGAAGAGGAAGGTTTTATGTTAATTGGAGACTTTATCTTTAAAGAAAGTGTAGGAAGATGTGATCTACCTGGAGGTAGTGAATTCGAATTAAAAGAAAGTATTCAAAAGATTTTAACATTTGATGACGATATTATCTTATATCCAGGACACTATGAAGCTACCACTTTAGGAGACGAAAAGAAAAACAATCCTTATTTAAAGTGATTGTTTTTTTGTTGGTTTTATGATATTATAGTGAATCACAAGAGGTGGGTTGTATGAAAGTCTGGACAAAGGTGAAAATTAAAGATCAAAATATTCAAGTAGAAAGAATATGTCGTTCTTTTATTAATTATTTATATGGATATGGTATTATCCGTGATTTGAGTCGTAAATATAATATCTCTAAAGAAGATAGACAAATGATGGAGCAATATACAGCAAATCGTATTTCTGGATTATTATTACTATTCTTATCGAGAGATTATCCTAGAATTAATGATATTGCGAATAAATATAATTTAGATGCAACATCTGATTTATTGATTCAACCAGAAATAGAAGGTTATATAGAAAAATAAAAATATAATGAGAAATCATTATATTTTTTTTAGATAAATATTATTACACTTAGGAAACTAATAATGGTTGCTAATAACATGATGATAGCAATGATTTTAATGACTTTATCACTCATCTTGTTCACCTCACATATACTATTATATATGATTTGGCTTTTTTTGTAAATTTGAATTATTCTTAGTCAAATACGTGTTCAATTATTTTTTAATTTTTATGTCAATTTACACTTGATATTTTACAAGGTAGGCCCTATAATTATGTTAGGAGGGTAATCAATATGAAAGAATTAAATACAGTATTAACAGAATTAGGAATTAGTAAGGTGCGTTTAGCAAAGTATCTAGGTGTTTCTAGACAAATGCTTTATAATTATTTAGGTATTGAGGATATTAATAATTGGCCTAAAGAAAAAGCTGCTAAACTTTTAAGTTTATTAAATATAGAGGACATTAATGGTTTAAAAGATTTAAAAATTACAGGAGAATATATTATCGATGTAGAAAATCGTTTAAATGAAGGAGTAAAAGATTCTTCTAATAAAGAAGTGATTGCCGATTTAAAAGGATTTAATAAGAAAGAACAAGAATTATTATCTGATATTATCTCTTTATTGAAAGAAAAATTATCAAGTGATAAGACAAAAGATTACTATAATGCATTTGTTTATTTATTCCATTTTATTCAATCTATGGAAACAAATGATGAATTAAAATATAACTTAGCTTATTTCTCTAAATCATTAGGATTTACAGATCCAATGGAATTTAATTTTAATAAAGATAAACAATTTGTATTTGAAAGTATTATGTTTAGTGCTATGACATTATATAATAATGGAGGAAGTTCTAAGAATAAATTAGGAGATGCTCATAAGAGATTTGTACAAAGCATTGAACAAAAGAAAGAAGAAAAATTATCTAGAACTCAAGAATTAAATACAGTTAAGATTCAAGCTTTAAAAGAACTTGGATATATGGAAATTAATGAGGATAATGCAAAAGAAGTTTTTGAGAAGATAGCAGAAATTCAGTCAAGAAAAGTATAATTTTCTTGACTTTTTCTTTTGAATCGTTTACTCTTATAAAAGAAGGTGAACTTATGTTTCGAAATAGAAGTACAATTATTTGTAATATGATGATTACAGGTGGTTGTGTTTCTATTTTTTCTATTTAGAAGAATCATTATTTTATGATTCTTCTTTTTTTATAAGTTTTCCTGAAAAAAGAAAGTGAGGAGTCTATGAAAGAGTCAAAAATGACTTACGACATTGAGGAGATGCCACCTCTTGGGAAAAGCATAATCTTGGCATTTCAGCATTTATTTGCGATGTTTGGGGCTACCATATTAGTTCCTATCCTAGTAAATGCTGCAGCAGGGGAGGAGGTATTAACGATTCCGGTTGCTTTGGTTGCATCTGGTATTGGTACATTAATTTATATTTTATGTACTAAAGCAAAATCTCCTGTTTATTTAGGTAGTTCCTTTGCCTTTATTGTTCCGGTAGCTGCTGCCTATACAAAAGCAGGAATAGGGGGAGCTATGACCGGTATTATGGCTGTTGGTCTATTATATATCGTTGTAGCAATTCTTATCCGTTTAGTTGGTAAAGATTGGTTAGAAAAACTATTACCAGCTGTTGTAATTGGTCCTATGATCATGATTATCGGTCTTGGACTTGCACCTAGTGCTATTTCGCAAATTGGTCTTGCTGGAGATGCAGCATTTGATTGGAAAACTTTAGTTGTTGCGCTTGTATCCTTCTTAGTAACAGCCTTTGTTATGACAAAAGCAAAAGGATTTTTCCGAATCATTCCTTTCTTAATTGGAATTATTTCAGGATATATCGTTGCATGTTGTTTAGGTATGGTAGATTTCAAACCTGTATTAGATGCAAAATTCTTTGCCATTCC
>CAMIXP010000058.1 GCA_946402785.1 uncultured Caryophanales bacterium
AAACATCTTATCTTTATATTGTTTTACCTTTACTAACATTAGTAGATCAATCTGATTTAGGAAATACAATGCAAAACATCCTAGAAAGTATATTAGTATTGTATATTGTATTCTTAATTATCAAATTCTTTATTAAGAATGCAACTGCAAAGAATATTATTATCATATTAGGTGTTGTTTATGCTTTATCAATTGTCTTCTTTGTAGAAGATCTATTAGCAGCTTTATATGTAGGAATTATTGGATTAACGATTATTGTTGCAGGATATAGAAAAGATGATATGTTCCCTGTCTTTATAACGGGTATCATCATAACAGCCCTTAATATTATTTATCGCTTAAGAGATGTATGGAAACAAATTCCATTCTGGTTATACCTATTATTAGGTGGACTTGCTATCATAGGATTTGTAACATATCGAGAAATTAAGAAACAAAAGAAGTCATAGACTTCTTTTTTTTAGAATAATATAGAAGGGAATCTATGAGTCAATATAAGATAAAAGAATTACCAAAAACAGAAAGACCAAGAGAAAGATTAAAACAAGTAGGAGTAGAAAACCTAACCAATAAAGAACTATTATCGATCATTTTAAAAACAGGGTTAAAAAATAAAAATGTAAGTGAAATATCACTAGAAGTATTAAAGAAATATCAACTAAAAGATTTAAAAGATATATCATTAGAAGAACTAAAACAAATAAAAGGAATTGGAGAAGTAAAAGCAATTGAAGTGATCGCATCCATTGAATTAGGAAAAAGAATTCTCTTAAAGAAAGAAGAACCTATCAAATTAGATAATCCTACATCTATTTGGAAAGATGCCTTATATTACTTAAGTGGAAAAAAACAAGAATATTTTTACGGTTATTATTTCAATCCCAAACAAGAATTAATTGAAAGAAAATGTCTATTTATGGGAACCGTCAATGCATCCATTACACATACAAGAGAAGTCTTTAAAGAAGCCTATAAAGTAAGTGCCTCAAGTATTATTTGCATTCATAATCATCCATCAAATGATGTAACTCCCAGTAAAGAAGATATTCAATTCACCAATGCATTAATAGAAACAGGAAAAATACAAGGAATTCCGGTATTAGATCACATGATTATAGGAGAAAATCAGTATTACAGTTTTTATGAAGAAAATCACTTCAAAAATTGAATGTAAAAACAAATTATAATATAATGAAAATGTGAGATGATGATTATGTATAGTAGAAAGAAAAAGAAAGAAATGAAGATTTATTACACCTGTTTAACAGTCGTTTTAACGCTTCTATTAGTAGTTTCTTTACTCATCAGTAGAGAAGGAAATCATAAGTACAATGTATTAAAAAATGTTTCAATGACAATCGATAAAATCATCATGTATCCTTTCACCGCACTGAATCAAGACAAAGGAAAAAAACAAAGTGAAAGTGAACTCATACAAGTAAATAAAAACAAAGAATTAGAATCAGAAATCCAAGAATTAAAAGAAGCATTAGAACTGAATAAAACACTAACGGAATATGAACCAGTAAATGCAACCGTTTTATCCAGAAATAGAAGTTATTGGTTTAATACGATGACAATTGATAAAGGTTCAAAATCAGGAATTGAAGAAAACATGGCAGTCATTACCAAAAATGGTTTTATCGGAAAAATAACAAAAGTATATGCAAATGCAAGTGAAGTAAAATTAATCACATCTGATGATTTAAATTTCAAAGTAAGTGTAGCGATTCGTTCCAATGGAATAGACTATTATGCCATTATGAATGGATATGATGCAGAAAAAGGATATATCAAAGTATCAGGAATTGATAAAACAACTGTTATTAATAAAGGAGATATTGTTGTAACAAGTGGGTTAGGGGAAATGTTCCCTGCAGGAATCTATGTAGGAGAAGTAGAAGAAATCACAAGTGATAAATATAATTTAAGTAAAACTCTTTCCATAAAAACAAAACAAAACTTTCATAATATTCATTATGTAACGGTATTGAAGGTGAAAGAATGATTCCCTATATTATTATGATTCTTTCTCTGATATTTGACGGAGTTTTATCAAACTTTCTCCCATACCTAGTAGGAGACTTATCCTGGTTTACCCCTTGTTTTACGATTGTATCCATTTTAATCATTTATCCATTCTATGATAAAGAAGAAAAGAAATATTTAATAACGGTATTTGTATTAGGACTTATCTATGATTTATTCTATACAAATATGTTATTCTATAATGCTGTATTATTCACGGGATTAGGATTCTTAATCTATTATTTTCAAAACAATGTGAAAAATACATCCGTAAGAATCTTGGTAGAAACCATATTATTAATTACGGTATATGAAGTCGCAACAGGAATCCTTCTATGGGGATTTCAATTAGTACCAATCACATTTCAAAGAGTTTTTTATAAACTATCTCATAGTTTAGTATTAAACGTTCTCTACGCAGAGATTCTTTATGGAATCATCCAACTCTTACCAAAGAAATATAAGAAAACAAGTATGAATTAATCTACTTGTTTTTTTATAAAAAATATTGACATCAAACAATGGTTTTGCTATAATTCAATTACTGGTGTTGAGAAAAGACACAGTTATGGGGCATTAGCTCAGCTGGGAGAGCGCCACGTTTGCACCGTGGAGGTCAGGAGTTCGATCCTCCTATGCTCCACCATATGAATATGAAAGATTAACGAAAGTTAATCTTTTTTTTGTTTTTTGGTGAAAAAAGAAAAAAGATAAGAATAATATAATTGGAGGCGAGGGAAAACAAAGTGAAAGTTGTTCTACAAGATGGTATGAAAGACTGTGGTATTTGTTGTCTCTTATCTATTATTCGGTATTATGGAGGAGAAGTTCCGAAGGAATATTTAAGAGAACTAACCAATACGACAAAAGAAGGAGTATCCTTGTGGAACTTGTTAGAAGCATCCAAGAAAATAGGATTTGATGCAGAAGGGTTATCCGGAAAACTAGAAGATATTGATGTAAATAACTTACCATGTATAGCCCATATCAACGTAAATAACAAAAGACAACACTTTATTGTTCTTTACAAGATTAATTCAATCAAAAAACAAGTAACCATTATGGATCCTGCAAAAGGGAAGAAAACACTTTCCTTTGCAGAATATCATCTACTATCCAGTAATAACTATTTATTTCTAAAACCGAAAAAGAAACTACCCAATTTAAAGAAAAAAAACATCGTTTATCATAAGATAAAAGAACTCTTAATCAAACACAAAAAAATTTTCATTTTCATTTTTATTATTACTTCAAATCATTTCTTATTGAATATGATAGTATCATTTCATTTTAAATATTTACTAGAGTATGCAATTAACTACAATATTACCAATAATCTCTTAACAATCAGTATTGTTCTTGCCGTTTGTTATTTGATAAAAAATATACTGAATGCCCTAAGAGATATTTTACTAAATAAATGGAGTTCATTATTCTCGTTAGAAATATCCACTTTCACCTATAAACAAATTCTCTTGCTTCCATATCTCTATTTTAAAAATAGAACGACAGGAGAAGTCTTATCTAGATTTCAAGATCTCAATCAAATAAGAGATTATCTAACAGCTTTTTTCTCCACTATCACAACCGATTTCATTTCTTGTATTTTATTTTCCATGATCATGTTTCAATACAATAAGTCCCTAACAATGATAATAAATGCAATTCTTTTGATGATAGGTCTTTTAACAGTCATTAGTTCTAAAATCAAAAGAAAACAAATGAAAAGTACAAAAGGAAAAGAAGATATAATTAATTCTTATTTAATACAAGGAATTAGTAATGTAGATACCATAAAAGGAAGTCATTTAGAAAAAAGATTGATTGACAAATTCGAAATCAACTACAAATCTTTTCAAGAAAATATCTACCATTATATAAATCTAATCGAATTAGAAAATACAATCAAAAATAATCTTAAAGACATCCTATTAGTATTGTTTTATGGAATCGGATCTTACTATGTCATCAAGAATCAAATGTCTCTTAGTAATTTCATTATTTATCAATCATTTATGAATTACTATGCATCTAGTTATCAAAATGGAATTAGCTTAATCAGTAATTTCCATTCCTATCAATTAACACTAGATCGATTAGAAGAACTATTCATGATGGACACAGAAGAATTCAAAAACAGTTATTTCTATCTTCCCTATACATTAGAGGGAGATATTGAAATAAAGGATTTAAACTACAAAATTGGAACCAAAGAAATCTTTCATCATCTACAATTAAAAATAAAGAAAGGTGACAAGGTCCTATTAAGTGGAGAAAGTGGTTGTGGGAAATCAACTCTTGTGAAAATGATTATGAGATATATTGATACCTCTTATAACACCATTAAGATTTCTGGAATTGATATTAATCATTATCATCTACAAAATATCCGTTCGAATATTACGTACATCACAAGCAATGAATTCTTATTTCAAGATACTATCAAAAATAATATTTGTATGTATCAAGATTATCCAGAGGAAGAATTTGAAAAAGTATGTGAAATAAGTCTTGTAAATGACTTAATACAAAGTAAAAATATGACAGTAGATTCTATTATAGAAGAAAACGGATTTAACTTTAGTAATGGAGAAAGACAAAGAATTATTCTTGCGAGAAGCCTTCTTAGAAAATCAAATATTTATATTTTAGATGAAGCATTAGGTCAAATTGATATTCAAAAAGAAAAGAGTATATTAGAAAATATATTTAACTACTTACAAGATAAAACAGTGATTGTAATATCTCATCGATTTCATAATAAAAAACAATTTAATCGTATTCTAAAATTAGAAAAAGGTGTTATTGTTGAAAACAAAAAAGTATGAGAAAACATCCTGTATCATTTTCATTATTGTAGTCTTAGTATTTGTTGAAATAATTCTTTTTTTGAATACAAAAAGTATAAAAGTAGTTTCTTATCATCAAATACCATTGATTCTATCAAGTGAAAGAGAAGGGTATGTAGTCGTAAATCAAAAAGACAGAATGAATCTTTATAAAAATAAATATCTCTATATTCAAAACAAAAAAATAGAATATGAGATGTTAGAAGATCAAAAAATAAAAGAAAGGAATGAATATCAGATAACCATCAAGTTATCTAAAAAGATTAAGCAAAAAGAGATGGTTATGATGACAATTGAAAATAAAAAGATTAGTGTGATAGACATGATGATCAATGCATGGGGTGGTGATAAAAATCGTTAAACTGGAAGAAGCACAACTAGAAACAATCAAAGGTGGAGCGGTTCCATATATATGGATAGGAATTGCCGTCGCAGCTCTCATAATCTTTTTATCAGGAGTGATAGACGGCATAGCAAACCCTAAGGAGTGTGGAACATGAGTCCCATAAAAAAGAAAGATTTAGATCGAATAAAAGGGGGAGACTCTTCATATGTTTCAGGACCAATTATTAGTTCTGTAGTAAGTATCATAAAACTAGTAAGAGATGCTGGGTATGATTTAGGATCTGGATTCCGTAGAATCGCAGAAGATGAAGTATGCCCACTAAGATAAAAAATCTCTTCGTTCCAATCAAAAACATCATACTAACAATTGTTTCATTACCATTTGTTCCGTATATCATTCAATTTTTAAATCAAATTGGTAAAAAAGGAGGAATTTTTGTCAGAAATATCTATTTTTTCTTCCAAAATTAACAAAAAACTCGAAAAACGGGTTGAAAATGATATAATTATTTGTTATAATTCATTGTAGTTAAAACGAAGGGAGGGAAAATTAGATGGCAACTAAAGTAACTGTTAGAGGTAATCTTGATCAAGCTCTAAGAAAGTTCAAACAAAAAGTGGCAAGAGATGGTGTCCCTTCTGAATGGAAAAAACGTGAAGCATACGATAAACCAGGAGTAAAGAGAAGAGCGGCTAAAAAAGAGGGTATTAAAAATACTAGAAAAAGAGACAGAGCCAATCGTAGTAGAGATAATTAAAAGTATCCAAAAGGATACTTTTTTCATTGAACAAATAAGAAATATTATATATAATAATGTCAGGAGATGAGATTATGGTAGAACAATTAGACAAAGATATGATTGAAGCAATGAAAGCAAAAGACAAAGATAAGTTAGCTGTCATTCGTATGGTAAAAGCTGCTTTAAAGCAAGAACAAATCGATCATAAAAAAGAAATCAATGATGAATTATTAATTGATGTAGTAAATAAACAAATTAAAATGAGAAAAGATTCTATCACAGAATTTGAAAAAGGTGGAAGACAAGATTTAATAGATGCAACACAAAGTGAAATTGATATCTTAGTGAAATATTTGCCAGAGCAATTATCCCCAGAAGAAGTAGAAAAAATAATCAATGAGATCTTTGAAGAAGTAAAACCAGAAGGTCAAAAAGATATGGGCAAGGTAATGAAAGAAGCACAGGCTAAATTAAAAGGAAAAGCAGATATGAAAGAAGTATCTTCTATCATTAAAGAAAAACTACAATAAAAGGACAAGAGTCCTTTTTTTATTGTACAAACAAGGAAAAACAGTGTAAAATAATAGTAGTAGTATTCCCAAATGAGGAGAAGAAGAAAAAGGAGTGATAACATGTTAGGACCACTAACTGATACCATTCAAGGAGTCGTAAACTTTACCTGGCCGATGTTGATTATATCGATAGTCATAATGGTTTCCACTCGTATTACTTATTTAATCAAAGAAAAAGAAAAAATAGTGATTTATAAAGAACTATTAATGTTATGCTTTGCCATTTATATTTTATGTCTGTTCCAAGTTGTTACATTTCAAGATGATGTAACTTGGTCTAGTAATAACTTTATTCCTTTTAAAGAAATATTACGTTATAGTATAACAAGTCGTCTTTTCTGGAAAAATGTAGTAGGAAATATGATTATGTTTTTACCATTTGGTTTCTTTATTAGTTATTACTTAAAAGCAGAGAAACCAACACTACCATTAATCTTAACTTTTATTGCATCCATAGCCGTTGAAATTGTTCAAATGTGTATTGGAAGAGTATTTGATGTAGATGATATATTATTAAATCTATTAGGAGGAACGATTGGTTTCTGTATCTTCCATGTATTAAGAAGAATTGGAAATCGTCTACCAAAGTTTTTCCACAATGAATGGGTATTAAATATAGGAGCAATCATTGCTCTGATAGGATTGTTTACGTTATTAATTTAGGAGGAAAAATGAATAACAAAGTAGAAATATTTGTACAAGTTGATGAAGAAATAAAAGAATTAGAAACCGTAGAAAAAGTATTATATAGTGCATTAGAAAAAGAAAAATTAAATAACACATCTTTTAATGTCATTATTGTAGATAATGATTATATTCATGAATTAAATAAAAACTATCGAAATATTGATAGAGAAACAGATGTTATTACATTTGCCTTAGAAGATGAAGATACACTCGTATTACCAGGAGAAGAAAGAATATTAGGAGATATTTATATTTCCATTGAGAAAGCAAGAAGCCAAGCAGAAGAGTATGGACATTCCTTACTTCGAGAATTATCTTTCTTAGCCGTACATGGTTTCTATCATTTACTAGGTTATGATCATCAAACTCCAGAAGAAGAAAAAGTGATGTTTGGTCGTCAAGAGGAGGTACTAGACGCATATGGAATCAGAAGAGAAAGTTAGAGTAAAAGTAAAAAGAAAATTAGGAATTGACGAGAAGAGATTAGCAAACAGTTTTAAATATGCCTGGCAAGGTATTGTTCAATCATACAAAGGAGAACAAAACTTAAAAATACATACGTTTATTGCCATCCTAGTAAT
>CAMIXP010000059.1 GCA_946402785.1 uncultured Caryophanales bacterium
TCTTGTCCAAGAGAAACGTCATAATCAAATAAAGATTCCTCTTTTAATCGATTAACAAAACGCATTCTATCAGTTGATTTCCAATCTCCCTCAGGATACTCTTCAAAATCATCTACTTTCATAAAGTTAACAGCAAATATTTTGTATAGATAATCCTGATCATTTATAGATAATTGAATATATTGATTTTCTTTCGCAAAATCATAATATACGAAATTCATTAATTCTTCCATTCTTGTAAATCCATTCGCATGAGAAAGTGGATTTGGACCTAAATTCATAACATTATGTCCATATACGAGCATCGTATCATGAAAGTTACTATCCATATTCAAGGACCACAAGTAAGAATCAGATACAGGATATTCATAACCTTCTTGGATAACTCCATATAAAGGATAATCAATATTCGTTCCTTGAACTCTTACCCATCCAATTGTTTCATAATCAGATGTATCATGTTTCTGAGACATTGCAATATTCTCTTTTCTAGATTCTACAGAAAAGGAATATTCCTGATGGAATATGGTATAAGTCATGAGAAACCCAAGCACACCCATCAAAACAATCAACATAAGAATCAACATAATATTGTATCTCTTAAGTCGACCACTCAGTTTTTTCTTCCTGTCGCTCATTTTACTTCATCCTTTCTTATTTCAATTTATAAGGAGACTCATACGTACCGGAACCATTACTAATAACAGCTCCTTTTCGAATATAAGCTACTGCTCTAACACCATAGACATCATATTGTCCAATAGATTCATTTAGAGGAACTCCAATATCCGTAATAACACCGCAATAACGGTTGGTACTGCTTGTAGAATTTAATAACCAATAAGAATGAGAATGATTGGTTCTACCAAATTCTTGAGCACTAAACATATCATACATATT
The DNA here is from genome assembly GCA_946402785.1 of uncultured Caryophanales bacterium. GTDB lineage: Bacteria > Bacillota_I > Bacilli_A > RF39 > UBA660 > UBA3789. The sequence continues at coordinate 901 of CAMIXP010000059.1, forward strand.
AGGCGGAGAAATCTTTACTTTATAAGTAACAGTTTTTTCCTCTTCCCCATAAACAATCTTATCTTTGTAGATAGGAACATCAATATCTCTTGCTACAAAGAAAGAGGTATCAATAAACTTACTAGAACGATTATTAATGTAATAAGCATAATTTTCTTTATCCTTTGGATTATAAGTTAAAAGTGCTTCTTCTGGATTCGTATAAGTCATTGGTCGATCACTTAATGTTCCAAGTGTATCTACCGTAACAACTTTTACAGTTCCATCTTTTTCTACATCAACAATTCTCCATAGAACACCACTAATTAAAATGTATTCTCCAGAGTATCTAGTATTTAAATTAGAACCGCCTTTTGCTTTGGCTGTTTCTCCAAAAGTATAAGGATTTTCTCTTGTACCATCTCCACCAATAACTAAGGCATCTCCCTTAACAACAATCTTTGGTCTTACACCATAGTTGTAAGAAGAATTAATAGATAAATAATCCTGACCATAAGAATCCTCATAGAACACATCTCTTGTAACATAGGCTTCATGAGAATTTCTCTTATTACCTGTCCAAGAAATGGTATGTGGTTTCATAAAGTTTTTATTATCTTCAAATACCTTGTTAATATCAATAATAGAAGGTACATAAGCATAACGCTTCTTCGTATAAGAATCGCATTGAATCGTATCTGTTTTATTCGTTCCGATAGAAGAATTACAGAATTCAGATTCTACTAGCAAATTCTTTGCTTCTTCTGTGAAATGTTTTAGATAAACCTCATCTAACCATTTTTCTATTTTAGTGAAGTTAACGTTAGCAACATCTTCATCTGCTACTAAAATAACATCTTCATTTTTATCAATTCCATAGATTCTAAAATCCATGTTAGATAAACGTACATAGTTATTCGTAGGATCTCCCGTGTAGTTATCTTTTCCATGCAAATCATTTTTAACAAGCCCACTAAGAACTTTAACAACGTTTACTTTTCTAGTAACAACACTTTTATTTCTAAAACTATCAAAAGCTGTATACGTAATTTCATACGTACCAGCTCTATCAACATTCACATTACTTTTAACAGTGACCTCAGATAGATCCAAGGTTCCATCTGTATCATCTACAACACTACTAACTCCAGGATCCTTAAATTTTTCTCCCAAGTTAACAGTAATTTCATCTTTACCAACTAATCGAATTTGTGGACCTCTATGATCAATACGAGATGCTAAGAAACCACAATCCAAATAAACATAGTATCGATAATCATTATTTTCCTTGCGTACCTTTACCCAACTATCAGAAATAGAACATAGTTTAGAAGAATAAGGTACATGGAAATCTTCTTTCAAATAAGATTTCTTATATAACGTGCTTAAAGAAAGAGTCTTCACTCTTTCTCCTGTAGGTAATTGATCTGAATTTAACTCATAGTATCTTCTAGCAGCCTCTTCAAATGTCTTTTCGTTATGATGAAACTGAATCATAGGAGACAGTATCAAAAACCAAACAAATAGAGCTGCCATAGCAATAACAATGATTATTTTGATTCTTTTATCAAACCCTTTTTGCATACGCTCCTCCTATGTCAAGCGATATGTATATTCTTTATCACGAACAACAAAACTTATTTGCGCATCTTTATAAGTTTCTAACCCCTCTGGAACGATCAAGTAAATCGTCTTACCAAGATAGTTTTTTCGGATGGAAAATTCAATGTCCAAATCCTTTGTTTTTCCTTTACTATCCTTATAATTTATTCTACCATACTTCTTAAAAAAGTCAATCATGTTTTTGGCTTCATAATAGTCTGAAGCGAACGTAATTTGAAGGATTTTTGACCCTGCTGGAGCCGCTACTGTATTCTCTACTACATCGCATCTAGAAGAGGTACATTGATTAGATTTAAAAATAGCAGAATCGACAAATTGGAACTCATCTAAACTAATAGAATCTTCCTTACCAGCAATCGGTACATCGAAGAATTCTCCAAACTCTAAAACCTTAGCATTCTCAATCTTACTAACATCTTTCATCTTTAATTTGATTTTACGTAACTTGTAAATACCACCTTGTTCCTGATAGTAAAGAACAAATTTACCTTTACGTATATTTTTATCAACTTTGTAAATCAAAATGAAAGATAATTCTTCATCTCGTTTTAATTCTTTTACTTTACTGTAACAAGAACCAAAATCTTCAAATTCTTTTGCATATGTAGTTTCTGTCGTTTCATATTTTTTCGTTCCGGCATGTAAATGGAAGTTACCAGTATCTAGTTTTCTAGGCTCACTATTATTAACAACCGTAATCTCTACTACGACAAAGTTACTGTTTGGTGTAATAACATTACCAGCCCCATCTTTATCAGTAAAGTAAGCATTATTAATGACAAAAGAGTAACCATTCGCATTATATTTTTGCCCTTGTCGATAACTTCTATGTGTAACAAAAGCAAACACATAAATATTGTATAAAAGAACAACAATCAAAATACCAATAACAGTCCTACTAATTAATTTATGTTCTTTATAGAAATATCCAATATTACGAATCAATCGTTTCCATACACGCTTAATGGTATTAAAATCAAAATCCAAACTAACTTCAATTTCTTCACGGTCTTCTTCACTTAAATCCAAAAATTCTAGATCAGCATTAAAGTCAAACTTCTTAACATCCAATCCAAAGATTCTCATGACAAAAATTCCCATAGCTGGCAACTGGCCAACTAACATGATCATCAATAAATCACGGGATAAACGTAGATTGGCCGAATCAACAATTTCCGTATAAGTACGGAAAAAACTCTTAATCATGGCTAATACAAAGAATAAAACTGCATAAACAACAATCGGAATTAAATAAGTTTTCCATGGTTTCTTCTTATGCATTAATAAGAACAATAAGGCAGCAGTTCCTGCTAACATCACAAGAATAAAAATTGTCAACAAACCAGAGACATGATTCGTAATCGGATCTGCATATAAATCATAAGTTCCATAACGCATAAAATCATTGACAAAGCCTGCAGTGTCAATGGTCTTGTATAAGATAAATAAGCCAACTAGTAATAACGCTATATGAATCTTACGAAAGTTCTTAATTAAAAAGGCATACGGCTTACGTATAATCATAACGTACACACTCCCCTATTATCATATTAAGTATATCGTATTTAGAATCAAATAGGAAGCATTAATCAAAAAAAATGATAGAAAACTGTCTATCATTTACTATGAAATTGATCCATAAGAATAGCATAAAAAAAAGCACAAATGTGCTTATTTTATATCGATGATTTCTACTTCGTAGTTTCCATTAGGACTTTCTACCGTTACAATGTCACCAACTTTATGATCAAATAATGCTTGAGCAATTGGGCTTTCATTAGAAATCTTACTTTCAAATGGATCAGCCTCTTGACTACCAACGATCATATACTCGTCTTCTTCATCATCATCAACATATTTGATGGAAACTGTATTTCCGATACTAACTTTATCTGTAGCAACTTCTGCAATGATAGAAACATTTTCTAACATTTTTTCAAGTTGTTTAATTCTACTTTCAATTTGAGCTTGTTCATTTCTAGCTGCGTCATATTCAGCATTTTCTGATAAATCTCCTAATGCTCTAGCTTCTTTAATAGCTTGTACATTTTCAGGACGACGAATATTAATTAATTCATCTAATTCCTTCTTTAAATCATCTAATCCTTCTTGTGTTAAATACACAGTATTTTTATTTCCCATTTTAATCACCTCGTTAAAATTTTATAGGCACTGAATCTCTAGACTCAACATGCCAAAGTATATCATATTTTTAAAAAAATTACAATATCTAAATTTAATGTCTTGGTTTTCCTTTTTTATACTGAAAACCAAATTCTTTTTCTGTACTAATATTGCCGCAGATTTGTTTTAAATCTTCTTCATCATATTGGTCAATATTAAGAATACCAAAAGGATCTCCTTCACTTTGAATCCAGTTAGCAACCCTAGGATTAACTCCAGATAATGAGTTAGGATATTGTTGGTAAGAACGTAAATCATCTAAATGTTCTTGACGATATTTTAGTTTTTCTAATTCACGTACTCTTTTATTTTCTCTAACAATTCTTGCATATCCAGGAATAACACCTAAAACAAAGACAAGCCCTACTCCTACTAGAGCTGGCAAACCTTGTGCTTGTTCAATAGCTTGATGAACAACTGGTATACAAGAAACACCATAAGTGGCGCCACATAATCCAAGTCCCGTAAGAAGAAGTCTTCCTTCCGCACGGCTTTCTTTGCTTTTAAATACTTTATAATTACTAATTCCTTTTGCAGCTTGTTCTTCCTGTTGAGCAATGATCTTTTGAATATTATCAGGTGTATAAGCAATATTTTTAAACACTTTTCCATCTGCAAATGTAATCGTTAAAGTTCCGTTAGAATTCTCACGAACATCTGTAATAAAACGTTCTGCCTCCGAAGAGTTTAATGCATAATTTTTCATATTTCACTCCCCCAAATAAAGTGTCATAATTATACCACAAAAGGAGTGAAAAATCAACATTTCTAGCCAATTTCTCTTAAAAACATTTCATCGGTCATTCCCGCAATAAAATCAATAACCATTCTCTCTGGAGAAGTATTCTCCAAATACTTGGAATCTTGAGAATCTAAAAAATGATAAATAATACTATCTTTTCTCTGATTGTGAATATCATCTAAGTACTGAGAATAAATACGATTCATTCCCTCACGATACCGTTCTTTATCTTCACTTGTTAAACTAAATCGATAAATATGATCATAGTTAAATTTCTTTAAATCAAATAAAGCTTGATAAACTTCTTTACTCATTTCGATATAAGGTTTATTCATACTATGATTAATAATATCTAAAATAATCGTATTAATAATATCTTTATTCGTACATCCAAGAACATCTACGATATGTTTTGGAATTTCTTCTCTTTTGATTTTTCCAATCATAATGGCATCTTCAATATCTCTTCCAATATAACCAATGACATCACTGATACGGACAACACATCCCTCTAATGTCATAGGACGATTTTGATTGGCTTTTGCTAAATCATGATAAGCTTCTTCATATTCACGAAAGAACTCTTTAGCATCTTTTTCTTGTGGTTCATAACGACAACTTAAAATCTCTCCATTATGACACATAATACCATCTAATACTTGAACACATAAGTTAAGCCCTAATCCATTCTTTTCAACAAATTGTAAATGTCGAACGCTTTGAATATTATGAGCAAAATATTCCCCTAATTCTCTTAAAGAAATTTCATTTAATAATGCCTCTCCTTCATGACCTAAAGGAGTATGTCCAATATCATGGCCCAAAGCAATCGCTTCAATTAAATCTTCATTTAAGTTTAACGAACGACCAATCGTTCTTGCCACTTTACTAACTAATTGTACATGGGTAATTCTCTTACTAATGTGATCATTTTGACTACGCGTAAAAACTTGTGTTTTATCTAAATAACGCGTATAAGAAAGAGAATAAATAATGCGGTCTATATCACGAAAATAAGGAGGACGAATATCACTATCTTCCTTTTGCATACGAATAGCGTCACTACTCTTACAAGCATACTCACTCAAATAACTTTCCTTATTCAAAAAGTTTTTTTGTGCTATCTTTTCATTATTTGTCATTCTATCACCTATTTTCTTTTAACAATTTTAATCATAGAATACTCTGGTATTTCAAGAGTATGATCAAATCCTAAATAATAGATTTCATCCGGATGTCTCGCAACTGTCTCTTCTTCCATGTCTTTGTTGAAAAGTTTTTCCGCTACAAATTCCACATGTTCTCCTTGAGGAGTAAATAATTCTAAGGTATCCCCTACTTCAAAATAATTACGTTCATAAAACTTTAATAAACCATCTTGATAAGAAATAACTTGTCCTAAATAATCTTGATTAGAAGCTTCTCCTCTACCACCATAGTATTGATCCGTATAGTTTTCTTCTCTCATAAAGAAATGAGTAGAAGTTTCACGGTTCGCAACACGATCAAGTCTTTCTTGATAAATAGCCATCTTTTCATCTGTCATCGTACCTGCATATAAATCATCAATAATCGCACGATATGTTCCAATCACAACAGCCAAGTAGTATAAAGATCTCATTCTTCCTTCTACTTTTAAACTACGTACTCCAATATCCATCAAGTCTTTTATATGATTCGCCATATTCATATCTTTTGTCGCAAAAGTGAAATCTTTTTTATCTCCATTTGTAAAAGCAAAACGACAAACTTGTGCGCATCCACCACGATTCGCATCACGATTGGTTACATAATTGGATAAAGCACAACGTCCCGAAAAGCAGGTACACATAGCGCCATGAATAAAGACTTCAATATCACATTTTACATGTTGGATAACTTCTTCAATTTGTTTTTTGGATAATTCTCTTGCCAAAACAACACGATCAATTCCCTCTTCTTCAAAGAAATGAATTGCTTCATAATTAGAAGTAGAATTTTGTGTAGACAAATGCACTTGTACTTGTGGATATTTATTTTTAATAAAAGAAATAATAAAAGGATCACTGACAATAAAAGCATCAATTCCAGCATCCACAACTTGATCGATATATTCCTCTACTCCATCCATATCTTCGTTATGAAAAACAATGTTTAATGTTAAATGAACTTTTTTCCCCAATTTGTGTGCAAACTCGCATCCTTCACGAATTTCATCTATACTAAAATTATTCGCATTCGCACGTAAACTGTATTGTTGTCCACCGATATAGACAGCATCTGCTCCATATAACAATGTTACTTTTAAACGTTCTAAATCTCCAGCAGGAGATAATAATTCTATTTTTTCCATTTACTTCACCTTATAAATAGTCTTCTTAA
>CAMIXP010000060.1 GCA_946402785.1 uncultured Caryophanales bacterium
AGTTACCAGCTTTATCACATACAACTAACTTACCATAACGTTTTCCTTCACGTTTCAATACTAATCCTGAAATCGTACCGTTTTGAGCACCATGTTCAGCATTTTTTAATTCTTCCATATTCGTTGGATTATCTACTAAATTAGGACTAGCAAATGTTCCTGTAACAGCAGTTCCACCATTTTGTTCAATTTGTGAGTTATAAGTAGAAGCTGTACTTTGAACATCTGCATCTTTTGTACCTCCACCAACATATGGGTTATTAACAGACCATTCATAAGAATATAGATAAATATTATCTGTAATAGCTACATCCAAAACAATTCCGTTAGGGAAGTTTTCTTTATTCATCCATTTTTCAGAAGATGTTCCCGTAACACCAGTGAATTGTTGTGCTTTTAAAGTACCAATTGGTAAAGTAGCAGTTCTCTTACCATCATCTTGAACGGTAATCGTTCCAATTTGATTTCCTTTAGAACCATCTGCATTAACTTTATAAGCCGTAACAACAACTTTTGGAGCTTGTACATCAACATTAACTCTTGCAAAACATAAAGTTGAGTTAACATCTTGTGCATTATCTTCTAGTTTAATATAACTCCATCTTGTACCATAACTATAATCAATTCCTGATGCAGAAGTACCTGTATCATTTGGCCAAGAAATTGTGAATGTATCTCTCTTACATCCAGATCCTTCTCCATCACTACATCCTACAGAAACACGTCTGTAATTGTTTTTATAAGCACCTGCATTGAAGATTGTTTTATTAATCCAATCATCATCACTCGTAGCTTGTCCAGAAACAAGTCCACAGAATGGTGCGTCAGTATCTTTAAAGTTACCAGTAGAATTAAATTCTGCTTTTCCACCTTGTTCATTTATAGCAGAAACATTAATACGAATTGAGTTATAACCCGTTACATCAAAATAATTAGATAATGTTTTAGAAGTAACAGTTAACTCTGTTTCATTACCAGCTTTTAAATCACCAGAATTAAATACTTCAGCTAATTCTCCAGAATCATTATGTTTAGCATAAATAACATAACGATAACTATAAACGCCTAAATTTCCATCAACATCTCCCTTTAATTTAAATGAGAATGTTGCATTCTTAACGTTACTGAAATCACTACCAGCACCATATCCATTAAATTTAAAATCTAAAATTTGTGGAACTGGAATTTCTGGTTCATCAGGAACTTCATCACCTTCACAATACAAATACGTATTATAAGAATAGTCTTTTTCATCTAACTTATAAACACGTACAAAAGAAAGTTTAGTACAATCTTTTCCTGCTTTATTTTTAACGTCCTCTTTTAAATAATTCGTACGTCTTAAATCAGAAACATGTACAATCGTACTTTCTCCCATAGCACGAGGTAATAATTCACGATTTGCTTGCAAATAAAGTCTAGCAGCCATCGCAATATTATCACGTTCAGCCTTATTTTTTTGATTACCTGCTTGTGATATATATCGGCTAGTTCCGACAACAACCAAAACAGATAAAATTCCTACGATTACAATAACCGCAAGAAGTTCTACCATCGTAAAACCTTTCTTATTCATATAATCACCTACACATCTATTTTAGTATCTTCTATACTATTTAATTATAATATATCTAAGTATTAAAAAAAAGAGATTTTTTGTATTTTTTCATAAAAAAAATCGGTTATTACCGATTTCTCTTAGTAGGCTCTAAAGAACGCATATCATAGAATGTTCTTACCCATTCAAGCCCCTCTTTAATAGATGGTGTAATACCAACTAATTCATCTAAATCACAATCAATTAATTCCTGCAAATTAGAGATATGATTCGACTGTACGACTTTTAATTCCCATGGATCAAAGATTTGTAATCTTAAAAACATATCCATATTAAATCGTACATTTAAGCTTTCTGTCTTCTCTTTCTCTCTAGTAGAAATAGTAGAATCCAAATCATCTTTTAACTCCTCCATACTACCATATTGAGAGACGATTTTTCTCATTCTTTTTAAATCTTCCAACTTCATGTCTTGTATCTTCATAGTGGCCAACCCCCAATTGGTAGACACATTATATCATATTTTCGCCTTTTTTGCAAATAAACTATGGTATAATGAGGAAAATAAGACAATAAAAAAAGGAGAAAACATATGAAATTTGATATTAGTTCCATTCAATTTGATTATAATTCAAAAGTCATATTAACCTATTTATTTATATCTTTAGGTGCATGGTTAATCAATAAAATATCAGGAGGAAAAACAAATAAACTATTATTTGAAAGTTACCGTTCTTCTCCTCTCAATCCATTAACTTATATCAGAATGTTTACTCATTGCATTGGTCATAAAGATCTAGATCATCTAATCAGTAATTTCTTATATATTTTATTAGTAGGACCTATGATAGAAGAAAAATATGGTAGTATCAATTTAATTATTATGTTTGCTATAACATCCTTAGTAATTGCCCTATTTAATATTATCTTCACAGACTATTCTGTACTAGGAGCAAGTGGAAACGTATATATGTTAATTGTATTAAGTTCTTTCACCAATATTTCAGAAGGAAAAATACCATTAACGGTTTTATTAATATTAATCTTCTATGTCATGGGAGAAGTAAAAAAATCTCTACTAGAACATAACAAAAAAGTATATCATGATGGACATTTAATTGGAGCACTCTGTGGACTACTATTTGGAATCTATTTTCTATATTTCAAATCATTCCCATTTCTATAAAAGTAAAAAGAGAATATTCCTTCTCTTTTTTATATTCAAAAAAACAATTGTATGATAAAATACACATATAAGGAGTGATTATTATGAAGACAATTTTAACAGGTCTGAGACCAACCGGTAACCTACATTTAGGACATTATTTTGGAGCCGGAAAAACATGGCGTGAAATTCAAAATGATTACGACTTTTATTTAGAGATTGCGGATGTACAAGCACTAACAGACAATTTCAATGATCCAGAAAAAGTAAGAAGAAATGTTTTTGAAATCACAAAAGATTTACTCGCAATTGGATTAGATCCAGAGAAAGTACATTTCTTTATCCAATCAAAAATACCAGAGATCGCAGAACTAACAGTTTATTATTCAAACTTAGTTACGGTCGCAAGACTACAAAGAAATCCAACAGTAAAAACAGAGATTGCACAAAAGAAAGAATTATTTGGAAATGATGGAGAATCTATTACTTATGGTTTCTTAGGATACCCAGTATCTCAAGCTGCCGATATTACTTGTTTTGAAGGAGAAGTTGTTCCGGTAGGAGAAGATCAATTACCTCTTCTAGAACAATGTAGAGAAATCGTAAGAAAGTTTAATTCTATTTATGGAGAAACCTTAGTAGAGCCACAACAATTACTTTCAAAAACACCTAGAATTAAAGGATTAGATGGAAATGACAAAATGGGTAAAAGCTTAGGAAATGCTATTTACTTAGTAGATGATGATGAAACAATTCGTCAAAAAATTATGGGTGCTGTAACCGATCCAAATAAGATTAAAAAAGATGATCCTGCAAACCCAGATATTTGTATGGTTTACTACTATCACAAATTAGTCAATAAAGAAGAAAACAATCAAAGAATTTGTGAAGAATGCAAAAAGGGAGAAAGAGGATGTGTTGCTTGTAAGAAAGAATTAATTGAGGCAATGCATGAATTCTTAGCCCCTATTCAAGAAAAAAGAAAATTCTATGAGGAACATCCAGAAGAAGTCAATAAAGTTCTTGATAAAGGAACACAAGATGCAAAAGAAAAAGCAGTAGAAACCATGAAAAAAGTAAAACAAGCAATGAAGATAGATTATTAATCTATCTTTTTTAATACAAAAAAGAGTCTATTCAGACTCTTCTTTTTCATATTCTAATTGACTGACATCTACTTTATTAATCGTATCAAATTTCTTAGAAATCTTTTCCGTCGTAATCGATACATTTTCAACATCTTTATTAACGGTTTGAATACTACGAGCTAACTTATCCCAACGTTCTTTGTATCTCGCAAATTCTAATCCTAATTTATTTAATTCATCATGAATAATAGAAGTATATTGATCTCTTTCCATATTTTTAATAATCATTTGAATGACTGTTAAAGTAGAGATTAAAGTAGTAGGACTTGTAATCCATACGTGTTTGCGATATGAGTATTCTATTAAATCTGGATGATAAGCATTGACTTCTGCGAAAATTGCTTCTGCTGGTAAGAATAAAATCGCTTGATCGGTTGTCTCTCCTGGAATGATATATTTATCATGAATCGCATCAATATGCTTTTTCATATCAGCCTTGAAGCTCTTTTCATAACTCTCTCTTACATCTCCCCTATTATTTTTATCAACCATCATTTGATAGTTTTCTAATGGGAATTTCGAATCAATACAAATCGTACCTAAAGGATCCGGTGCATACAAGACCGCATCCGCAATGACACCCGTAGAAAAAGTATGCTGTAACTGATAAATAGAATCATTTTTCTCTCCAAATACATTCGAAAGTATTTGTTTTAGATTTACTTCTCCATAAATTCCTCTTGTCTTCTTATCGGTTAAAACACTTTGTAAAGAAACAATATCGGTAGAGAGTGTCTCTATCTTTTTTTGTGCCTCATCAATCTTCGATAAACGTTCAATGACATTCATAAATGTCTTATTTGTCTTTTCAAAATTTTGATCTAATCGTTCGTTTACTTTTTCATTCATCGCAAGAAGTCTTTTCTCTACTCCATCGTTTAATTTCGAAAAGTCATCATTTAATGTATGAGTAATTTCTCCTTTGAATTCACCCATTTCTTTTACCATTTGTACTTCTAGTTTTCCAAGTCTCTCTGTAATCTTTGCTTCATTGATATTTTTCACAAGTGTTAAGATAACAAGAACAATCAAAATGACTAATAATATAATCATAATAATATCCATCATCATATCCCTCCTATTCAATATGTAATTTGTGACTGACAATCTTAGAAATAATATAAGAAAGAACTAAAGTAATCACAATATAGATAATAGATTTGATATCCGTTAAACTCTCTAATAAACTTTTTCCAATATATCCCCAGAAAAAGATAGAAAAACATTTACCTATCAAAATCGCACTGATAAATTTTTCTCGATGCATTTTCGTTAAGCCTGATAGTATATTAATTAAACAAGATGGCGTAAATGGTAACGTGATTAATAAAACGAGTTCTGTAAAATGAATATTTTGAAATTTATCAATTGCTTTTCTAACCTTTAAAACCATTCTTTTATTTAAAAACTTTTCACTCATTTTCTTCGTGATAAAAGTAAAGAATCGATAACACAAATAACTACCCAAACAAGTAGCACTCCAGGAAATCAAAAATCCCCATAAAAATCCAAAAGCGCTGACATTAAAGGCAACAAAAACACTTAAAGGTAAAATGGGAATAAAGCATTCAATGAACACCAAAAAGAATCCAACAAAAATTCCTCCATTGGATAAAAGGTCAGTACTATGATCAATGACAAATTGAATGATGTCCATCTTCTCACCTTCATACTTATTATAGTATAAATCAACTTTAGGAACAAGCGTTTGAAAAAGACAAAAAAAAGAATCTATCCAAGATAGATTCTATTTAATTTTATATGGCTCTTCTAAAGTACCTTTTCCTTCTAAGTACATAGCGCGTGTATTCAAATGAATAACAGGACGTACTTTAGAATACGTACTAGCAATATCTGCTTTGACAACACCTGTTTTATCTACTTTATAAACCGTAGATGTATTTTCAGCATTTGGTGTTACTAACCACCACTCATCATCCATAGATAAGTAGTTATAGTTCATACAAGATTTCGTACTAGCACTCTTACAAGTCGTATCCAAACTTGCATATAAGTAATCAGATAATGTTAATAATCCCATCTTTTGTGTTTGTAATTTTTGACGGCACTCTTCACTATTATTTTTAGATTCACTCGTAGCAGCACGATTACCAACACATAACGTATAAGTTACCATTCTAGCTTTATCTTTATCGGATAAGATTTCTTCTCCATTATCTACATTTGGATTAGAGAATACTTTTTCTAAGTATTCTTTCATACGACTGACATTATAAGTATTAATACCAGATTCATATAAACGTTCTTCATTATAACGATCATCCCATGGTTGGTAATAATCTAATCCATTGGAATGAATTAATACAACTTCTCCTTCAGCAGTAATCTTAACAATTCTCCATAAACTCTTTTCTAATTGTACATAATTGTTAACATTTTCTCCACGGAATACATGACTATTATTATAATCATATAATCCATCTCCAGAAGTAGTAGCAGGATTATCTGTTAAAACTTTATTATATAATTCAACGGAATAATAACTATCTCCACAATTTAAATAAGGAACATATAAGTAATCATTTCCTGCTTTTTGAACTTGAACCGTTCCAGCACAAGCAACATCACTACGATATTCAGATAAATCTTTCATCTTTTCAGCAGCAACTAAGTTAACAGCATTAACTTCTACAATGTCACCATCATTAGCAGGTAAATAATTAGGATAATCTGCAAAATAAGATTTAGCAGCATCCGTCATAATTGCTTCAATATCATCATAAGAGTAATTCTTAGGAGATAAAAGAGATACAATCCAAAGAATAAATAGTAAGATGATGACACCACCTACGATGATACCCATTAAAAGAAATAATCTTTTTTTCATATCATCGTCGCCACTTTTTTTAGATGGTTTATCTTCATCTAATACTACATTTTCCTCTTCTTCTTCAAACTCTTCTTCTTTATTAGGCTTTTTAACTAAATTAAAACTTGAACCCATATTGATCATCCTTTCTAATTATCAAAGAAATCATCAAAGAAATCATCATCGTCATCTGCATCTTCATCAATTTGAATATTAGTAGATGGTTTTTCTTCAACAACAGGTTTCTTCTCTTCTTCTTTTTTCTCAGGAAGTTTTTCTTCACGAATACTTTCAATAGAATCATCATCTGATTCTTCACTCAATCGAGGAAGTTCTCTAGCTTCTGCTTTCTTTCTTTCCTCTTCTTCTTTGTTTCGTTTTTCTTCTTCTTCCAATTCAGCAATCTTAGCATCAATCTTCTTAACCAATTCATCTACATCAAAACCTAAATCATCATCAAAATCATCATCGTCATCAACTGGTGGTTTTGGTCTAGGAGATATCTTTGGTTCTTCTTTCTTTGGTCGATCCTCATCTAAGAATGGATTAAAGGCACCTTCATCTTCCATTTGTTTCTTAAATTCCTCAAAAGTTGGAATTCCAGAAGAAGCAGGTTTATTACTTGATTCTTTTCTGTCTCTACGTAAGAAATCTGGAATCGCCTCTTCATCCTCGATAGGACGATTACGATCACGTACAGATTGTAATTCAGGAGGTAATTGTTCACGGATTGGATTCATTCTTGTTAATCCATCCATACGAGATAATTCTGAATTCTCACGATCTTTTTCATCCGCAGAATTCATCATCTCTAACAATTTCTTTTTCTTTTGATTCTTAACAAACTCTTTTATATCAAAAGTATGAACTTCTTTTTTAGGTCTTGAAGGATATTTAGCTGGAGGATATTTCTTGCCCCAGTTAATCTTAAAGTATGGAGTAAACTTTGTCTTAAATGGTTG
>CAMIXP010000061.1 GCA_946402785.1 uncultured Caryophanales bacterium
AAGATGTCCTTTTTTATGTGCAATATCTAATGATGCTTGGTCATTTGTATAAGCATGAACGGTTGTCATGTATCCTTTTACAATTCCAAATTCTTTGTCTAATACATCTACAACTGGTGCTAAGCAGTTTGTTGTACAACTTGCAGCAGAGATAATTTTTTCATCTCCTGTAAGTATTTCATGGTTAACATTATAAACAACTGTTTTAACATCACCTTTTGCTGGAGCTGAAATAATAACATGTTTTGCTCCTGCATTGATGTGTGCCATTGCTTTTTCTTCTGATGTAAATAATCCTGTTGATTCAAAAACTACATCAATGTCTAAATCTTTCCATGGAAGTAATGCTGGATCTTTTTCAGCATAAACTCTTACACGTCTATCTCCTACTACGATGTAGTCTCCATCTGCATGAATTTCATCAATACGATAATTTCTATGATTTGTATCATATTTTAACAAGTATGCTAATTGTTCAGCATCTGTTAAATCGTTGATGGCAACTACTTCAAATTCAGGATTTTCCTCCATTAATCTGAAACATAATCTTCCGATTCTTCCGAATCCATTAATTGCTACTCTAATCATAACTTTTTCCTCCTTATTATCTAAGTTTTATTATATAACTTTTTGGGTTTCCTGACTAGATATTTTTGCACAAAAAAAGTGGATTTCTCCACTTTATTTATTCATGAAAATAACTTCCTCCAATGAATTCTCTTATGACTGCATCTTTTGGAATCGATTCTGATGGGATTGGTAAGAATAATCTTAGTTCATTGATTAATCTTTTTGCTTCTTCATAATATGGAGAATCACTTTCTACAGAGTATAGTAATGGTTCTGCATATGTCTTTAATACACCCATTTCATAGATAGCAGCTGAGTTAATCATTATGTCTGCTTCATCTTGATAAGGGAAGATATATTTTTCTTCTCCTAGACGAACACTTGCCCATTGTTTTAACGTATCTTCTACTTTGTAGTTTCTTGTACGATTATCTCTAACAATTCTTCTTAAGATACGGTTATCGGTTGTAGGAATACGGTTGTGATCATCCATTCTTAATTCTGTTAATGGGGAAATATAAATCTTATATTTTTGTTCTCTTGGAATATTGGTTAAGATCTTTGGATCTAGTGCATGAATTCCTTCGATAATAATAATTTCATTTTCTCCTAATGTTAGTTCATGTTTAAATTCTTTTTTTCCTGTATAGAAATTGTAGGTTGGCATTTTAACTGTTTCTCCTGCAATTAATTTTTTAATGGTTTCATCAAATAATTTTAAATCTAATGCTTCTAAACATTCGTAGTCATATTCTCCATTTTCATCTTTTGGATTATCTTTACGATCTACAAAGAAATCATCCATTCCTATGGTAAGTGGTTGTAGTCCTGCACAGTTTAAGTAAATACCTAATTTTCTAGATGTTGTTGTCTTTCCTGATGAGGATGGTCCTGCTAATAATACTACTTTAATTTTCTTTCTATTATCATAGATTTCTCTACTCATAGATAATAAACGATGGGTTTGTACTGTTTCATCCATTTTGATTAGATCACTAATCTTACCGGTTGATATTACTCTATTTAAATCTACTGATGTTTTTACATTAATCATATCAGCCCATTTTTTATATTGTTCAAATACATCGAATAATAATGGGTGATGTTCATATTTTTTAATCTTGTCATTGATATAGACAGTTGGGAATCTTAATACAAAACTATGTTCATTTAAGAACGTTAAATCAAAGTCTTTTAATTTAGAAGTAGATGTTGGCATTAAGCTGTAATAATAATCATATACATTTCCTAAACGATATAGTGTTATATAGTTATCAGTATTATATCTTAATACACCTGCTTTACTTTCTTCTCCTAATTCTAAGAAATATTTTCTAGCTTCTAAACGATCGATATTCATTCTTGTGATTGGCATATCTTTTTTAATAATATCTTTCATAGCAGTTTTAATATCGGATAGTTTATCTTCATTTAATTTGAATTTTGTTCTAACATAGATTCCTTTATCTAGGGAGTATTCTACTCTGAACTTTCCATCTTTTCCGTAAAGATTATTAACGGCATATAAGAATACTAAGATTAATCCATTGATATGAATTCTATTTCCTTCTGGACTTGTTAAGTCTAGGAATTCTACTTCTGAATCTTCTTTTACGGTATATGTTAATTCTCTTAAACGATTATTTACTCTCGCAATTAAGACTGGATATCTATTACTTGGTTGATGTTCTGTTAGCACTTCTTCTAATGTAATATTCTTATTGTATTCATATGTTTTTCCTTCAATCGTGATTTTTACTGTTTCTATCATATAACCACTCCTCTAGTATATACAGTATACCATAGATGGTTCTTTTTTTCTACCATAAAAAAACTACGATTCTTCCGTAGTTTCTTTCTTTTCAAAACGAGTTGCTAACTCTTTCATTTTTCTTAATCTGTGATTTAATCCTGATTTTGTAAGAGGTTTTCCTGTCTCAAAAGAAATGATTTCTGCTAATTCTTTTAGAGATGCTTCTGGATATTTCTTACGGAATTCAAGAGCTTGTTTTGTACGATCATCTAGTAACATAACTCCATCGTTTTCTTCAATGATTTCAATTTGTCTTAATTGTTCGGATGCTGTTTCAAATACTTTATCCATATTTGCTTGTTCACAGTTATTCAAACGATTGGTCATGTTTTTTTGATCTCGATAGATTCTTACATTTTCATAATATAGGACAGCATTGACTGCTCCTAATATTTTCATAAAGTCACTTATTTTTTCTGCTTCTTTGATATAGATCATATATCCTTTTTCTCTACTTAAGATTTTAGCATTCAAATCAAAGTCATTTAATAATTTTTGAACATAGACTGCTTCTTCTGGAGCATTAATTAAAATCTCCATATGATATCTAGATTTCTTTGGATCATTAATACTACCGGATGCTAAGAAAGTTCCTTTTATATAGGCTTTTACTTCCTCTTCTCCTCCTACAATATAAGTAGGTACTACATCATAGTAAATTCCTTTCTCATCTAGAATTCCTAATTCTTTTTCAATACTATCTAGTTTTTCTGAAATTGTGATTTGATATAATTCTTTTTTACTAAAATTTAAGTTTTCGATTACTTCTTCTTGTGGAAGAATACTGAATAATTCTTTGATTTGATTCATTACTCTTTCTACAATAAAGTGATTTTCTGTTGTTAAGGTTATTCTATCTTTTGTGATGGTTCCATTGTTACGAATATAAGCAGATAATTCGGCAATTGTTTCAGATCTCGTACTGGTTTGTTTTGATATTTCTTCTTTAATAGTTACTGTAAATGACATTATTTCCTCATTAAGTAAGAGAAGATAACGGAACTTAGTTTTAGACTATCATGTTTTAATGTATTGTCTTCTGCGATAGTTAATAAGTCTTCTGCAATTAGTTCTACTCCTACTTTGTCTAATTCTTTTTTATCAATTAGAACTGGGTCTTTTTGTTCTTTACTTTCATATTTCTTTGCCATTTGTTTATCTACTTTTTTGCTGTTTGCAATGACTACATCTACTTTTCTATGATTTAAATATTTATTTAATAATTTAACGTGGTCACTGACAGTGAAGTTATCTGTTTCACCTGGTTGTGTAACAATATTACATAAATACATAATTGGAGCATCGGAATTATCTAATGCTTCTTGTACTTGTTTACAAATAATATTTGGAAGAATACTTGTATATAAACTTCCCATACTAAAGATAATTAAGTCTGCTTTATGAATTTCTTCAATGACTTCTTTAATTACTTTTGGTTCATGTTTGTAATAGATTTTTTCTAATTGACGATGTGCTTGTGTAATTTGCTCTTCTCCTTCAATTACATTTCCATCTGAATCTAATCCCATTAATGTTAAATCAGAATCTTCTGAAATTGGTAATACTCTGTGTCTTACATCTAATAATTTACTTAGATAAACGATAGAATCTTTTAATGATCCTGAAATATCTAACATAGCTGTTAGGATTAAGTTTCCTAAAGCATGTCCATCTAAGTCACTAGATGTATTGAAACGATAGGACATCATTTCTTTAATTGGTTCGTCTGTTTGTGATAGGTTTGTGATAACCTGTCTAATATCTCCAACAGCTGGAGTATGGAATTCTTCTCTAAGTTTACCCGTTGATCTTCCATTATCGGATACTGTGATGACTGCGGTGATGTCTACTGGGAAATCTTTTAATCCTCTTAATAAATAAGAGATACCAGTACCTCCACCTAATACTACGACTTTCTTATACATATTACGTCCTCCCTATTTTTTTCGTATAACTGTGTCTTCTATATATAATTCATTCTTTCTACTTTTGATCCACAAGATAATTCCTAGAATGATTCCTATAATGGAAATTACTTGTGCCATTTTGATACTTCCTAACATAAGAGAATCTGAACGGAATGATTCAATGATGCATCGAATGATTCCATACCATATTATGTATATACTTGTTAGGGTACCTGTTTTGATTTTCTTACTCATTCTTACAACTAATAGAATGATAAATCCTATGATATTACCAATCGATTCATAAAGAAAAGTTGGTTCTCGATAGGAACCATCTATATACATTCCTTTAATGATGAATTGTGGTAGGTGTAAGTTCTTTAGAAATTCTAATGTTACTTCTCTACCATAGGCTTCTCCATTAAAGAAGTTTCCCCATCTACCAATTGCTTGTCCTATGATGATACTTACTACTACCATATCTATGATTAGTAATAGATTTAGTTTCTTCTTTTTTGTGAAAAAGTATAAGAATATGATGGCTGTGATTAATCCTCCATGGATTGCTAAACCACCATGCCATACCATGAAGATTTCCAATGGATTATGAATGTAATAAGATAGATTAAATAATACATAATAGATTCTAGCTCCTAGGATTGATAAGATTAATCCATAGAACACCATATCAATAAATGTATCTTTGTCCATTCCTTTTTTCTTACATTCTCTATATCCCAGAATTCCTCCTACGATGACTCCTAGAAGAATCATAACAGAGTACCATTTTATTTCTAGGAAACCTAAATCTATGATGGTACTATTCATGTTTCTTTGCCTCTTTTGCTTTTACGCTTCTAATAATTCTTTGAATGATATGATCCATGATGAAATTCATAATGGAAATTAGAATGGCTGCTACAAAGGCTATATAGATATTGGTTACTTCAAAATGTTTTCCTAATAACCAGTCTGCTAATTTAAGAATAAATACATTAATGAATGGATAGAATAGACCTAATGTTAATCCTGTGATCGGGATGGTTAAGGTTACTAAGATTGGTTTTACTGTTTTATTTAGTACATAGATTAATAATTCAATAATGATAGACCATAAAATGATATGATTTTCATCAATATGAATCGTATGAAATAAGCTAGTTACTAAAATAAATACCAATGTGTATCCAGCCATGTGTAATAACCAATCGACAAAGCGATTAATTCTTACAATATTTTTTTCTCTTATAATTAGCTTCATATAATCACCCTTATAGTATCTTTTTTAAGAATTGTCCTGTATAGGATTCTTTTACTTTTGCGACTTCTTCTGGTGTACCTGTTGCTACAATTGTACCTCCACCATCTCCACCTTCTGGTCCTAAGTCAATGATGTGGTCTGCTACTTTGATGACATCTAGGTTATGTTCAATTACTACAACAGTATCTTTATTATCCACTATTTTGGCTAAAATTGCAAGAAGACGCTTGATGTCATCTGTGTGTAATCCAGTCGTTGGTTCATCTAGTACAAATAAGGTTTTTCCGGTAGCTGTTTTTTGTAATTCTTTTGCAAGTTTTACTCTTTCTGCTTCTCCTCCTGATAGAGTTGGAGCACTTTGTCCTAACTTAATATATCCTAAACCTACATCTTCTAATACTTGTAGTTTTCTTTTGATTTTTGGAACGTTTTCAAAGAATTCTAATGCTTCTGTTACACGCATATCTAATACTTCTGCAATATTCTTTCCTTTATATCTGATATTAAGTGTTTCTGTATTATAACGAGTTCCATGACATACTTCACATGGTACATATACGTCTGGTAAGAAATGCATTTCAATTTTCTTTACTCCGTCTCCACGACAAGCCTCACAACGTCCACCTTTTACATTGAATGAGAAACGATTCTTTTCAAATCCAAAGATTTTTGCTTCTTTTGTCGTTGTGAATAATTCTCTAATATCATCAAATACTCCTGTATAAGTTGCTGGATTTGAACGTGGTGTTCTTCCAATTGGGTTTTGAGATATAGCAACAATCTTATCTAAGTTTTCAATTCCTAAAATCTTATCATGTTTACCTGGTTTTTCTTTTGACTGATAAATTTTTTGTTGAACTGCTTTTACTAAGATTTCATTGATTAGGGAAGATTTACCAGATCCGGATACACCTGTTATGGCTACTAATTTTCCTAAAGGTATTTCTACATCAATATTTTTTAAGTTATTTTGTTTAGCTCCTTTAATCTTTAAAGATAGACCATTTCCTTTTCTTCTTTTCTTTGGAATTTCTATTTCTTTCTTTCCACTTAAATATTGTCCTGTGATACTGTCTTTATTCTTCATGACTTCTTCTGGAGTTCCTGCTGCTACGACGTAACCTCCTGCGTCTCCAGCACCTGGTCCAATATCTACTAAGTAATCTGCTGCTAACATAGTTTCTGCATCATGTTCTACTACAATTAAAGTGTTTCCTAGATCTCTCATTTCTAGTAGAGAGTTAATTAATCTTTCGTTGTCTCTTTGATGAAGACCAATACTTGGTTCGTCTAATACATATAGTACTCCTGTTAAGTGAGAACCAATTTGTGTTGCAAGTCTTATACGTTGTGCTTCTCCTCCTGATAGAGTTCCGGCTGCTCTACTTAATGTTAAGTATTCTAATCCAACATTGGATAAGAAAGATAATCTGTCTTCTATTTCTTTAATAACTAGTTTTGCAATTTCTCTTTTTTCTTCTGATAGTTTTAGATTTTGAAAGAATGGAATTAAATCTTTAATAGACATTTCTGTTACTTCAAAGATATTTTTTCCACCTAGTTTTACTGCTAATACATCATCTTTTAATCTAGCTCCATGACAGGTATCACATACATGTTCTACCATGTAATTTTCTAACCATTCTCTAATCCAAGTAGATGAAGTATCCATATATCTTCTTTCTAGACGGTTGATAATTCCTTCATAGAAATCTACTTTGTCTTTTTTCATTCCACCTTTGGTTGTGAATTTAATACGAATTGGTTCATCACTACCATATAGAATTAAGTCTTTTGCTTTCTTGGTTAATTTAGACCATGGTTTACTCATATCAATTTTATAGTGTTTGCATAAACACTCTAATTCCATAAATTCAATCGCTTCTGGGTCATCTGTTAAAGTTTTAATACATCCATCTTCAATTGATTTTGATTCATCTGGAATAAGCAAGTCTGGATCAATTTGTAAGTTAACTCCTAATCCTTTACATTCAGGACA
>CAMIXP010000062.1 GCA_946402785.1 uncultured Caryophanales bacterium
TGTTGTTTTACTTTTTCTATCTCAGAATAATCTAAGTTATAATGAGGTAAAACATATGGAAAGTATTGTCCTGGATCTGGCTTATATCCTTCTTGATCCAAGTCTTGGAATAATCCCTTCATTGTTGTACAACATTGATATGTATATCCATGAGCTTGGAATTCACTCCAGCAATGTTCTTCTCCTGTAGGAAGTTTACCAAATACATGAGTTGCAGGTACTTTCATCTCAGGGTTCCATAATAAAGAACTAAATAATCGTGCTTGTCCTGTACAAACACCTTTTCCATGATTTAAAGTACCAACAGGACGTGACTCCCAACAAGTTAAAGATTTTTTCAAATGAACAAGTCCATTTGCATCCGTTGTTATTTGACTATTCGCATAACCAATATCTAAAGTATCAATATCAATATTATTAAAACTTCTAGGATCAAACAAATAATGGTAAGCTAAATAAGCTTTATCAAAATCCGTAAAATAAGCTTTATAGTAAGTTCTATCAATCTTATCACAATACTCTTGAATAGCTTTCTTTAATTGGAAAGTATCTCCTAAAGTTAAACCGTCTACTTTATTCTTTAGTCTTTGTAATACATTATCTGGATACCAAATTAAGTCTTCTTCTTTCATATGAAGTTGACCTCTAGCTTGATCTAGTGGAATCTTCGATACATTTTCTGCATCAAATCGATTTAATACCATTTGGAAAATTGTATTTTGATCACGATTCCAATTCATACTTTCCATAAAAGAAATATAAGCAGGTAAACTAGAATCAGATAAACGGAAATTATAAATTGCATAAGGTACTTCTGATAGATATTGTAAGAACTGAAAACGAAGCATACAATCATCGTAAGAAGTTACTTTTCCTTCATCATGAATCACAAAGTAATAAAAATGGTTTTTATCTTTAAATTTTCCACTCTTCATTACATTTACAAATTGATCAGCAGAAATCTCTACCGTATAGATATTAGGTGATATAGATCCTACTGGGAAGTATTTTGCTAAATGACTTCCTTCTTTAACCAATCTTCCAGGAATTGGATTTGGTTCTTGTTTTAAAATTCCTTTTGAAACGAACTTTTCATAATTCTCCATTAAAGTTCCCCCTTCATTGATTGCTTATTATAACACAAAATCAAAAAAAATGCAAAAAAAAGGAACCAAAGTTCCTTTATGCATCTTGTAAGAAAGCTAAATAACATTTATAAGCTTCATAGATATCAGCTTTCGAAGTAATCTCCCAAGGAGCATGCATACTAAGTACCCCTACTCCACAGTCAATAACATTCACATTACGATTTGCCAAGATATAAGCAATCGTACCTCCTCCACCAGCATCTACTTTTCCAAGTTCTGATATTTGGAAATGAACATTATGATCATCCATAATTCTTCTTAATTTCGCAATAAATTCAGCATTCGCATCATTAGAACCACTCTTACCACGAGATCCTGTATACTTACAGAATACAACACCTTGGTTAAAGAAAGATGCATTTCTCTTATCCATCACGTCACTGTATAATGGATCATAAGCAGCATTAACATCACTAGATAACATGAAAGAATTGCTTAAGCATCTAGAAACAGCTGTATTTTCTGTATGACCTAGTAAATTACAAATTTCTTGTAGAGCATTTTCATAGAAAGAAGAATGCATTCCTGTTGCTCCTACACTACCAATTTCTTCTTTATCTACTAAAATACAACTAATCGTTCTACCACAAGGAGGACAATCTAAGAAAGCACGTAAAGAAGTATAAGCACAAACCTTATCATCTTGACCATAACCCATAATCATAGATTGATCAAATCCAAAATCTCTTGCATTACCCGCAGGTACGACTTCAATTTCAGCAGATAAGAAATCATCTTCTTCAATACGATATTTACGATTTAAGATTTCTAATACATTTTTCTTAACTAAATCTTTTTCATCTTTCTCATCGGTTTGTAGAGGAACACTACCAATTAATAAATCTAGTTTTTCTCCTTCAATAACCTTAGAAGCTTCCTTCTTCATTTGTTCTTGTCCTAAATGAGGAAGTAAATCCGTAATTCCAAATACTGGATCCTCATCATCTTCTCCAATTTCAACCGCAATGACTTCTCCATCCTTCTTAACCACAACACCATGTAATGCCAAAGGAATAGTAACCCATTGATACTTCTTAATACCACCATAATAATGCGTATCTAAATAAGCAAATTCATCTTCTTCATAAATAGGATTTGCTTTTAAATCAAGTCTTGGAGAATCTACATGAGCTCCTAAGATATTCATACCCTTCGTAATATCTTCTTCTCCAATCACAAATAAAGCCAAACTTTTACCACGATTATTAACATAAACTTTATCTCCTGGTTTTAAAGGCTTATTCTCTTCAATATAAGAATCTAAGTTTTTAAACTCCATATTATCCGCTAAAATAATAGAGTTCATAACTACTTCTCTTTCAATTTTACTTACACTTAAAAAGGCACGATAGTCATCACACACTTCATTTAACGTCTCTTCATCAGAGAAATCATATTTTTTCCATACATTTTCCATATCACACTGGCCTCCTATTCTTTTTCATTATATCATAAGAGTACAAAAAAAGAACTACGTTTTGTAGTTCTTTTTATTTTTTTAAGCTAATCTAAATGCTGGAGCAATTCCGATAGCAGAATCAGCAACCACATTTCCTTTGGCACCAGAAGTTGATACTTGAACAAAGTCTGTTGCACTACTTGCAGCTGGACTACGTAAATACCATCCTGTACTTACACCATTAAATTTCTTAATAGCTAATCCATAGTTCGTTGTTGTTGTAACACTAGATTGTTCATAGTATTCTAATTGTTTTGAATAAGCATTAGCAGGATCTGCATAAATTTCTGTTTCATCTAATAAGTATAATTTATCACTTGTTGTTGCATAAGATCCATCAGCATTACGAGATACAACATTCGTTGCTAGAATAACTTCTTTTAAATCACTTGGTAAGGCATTATATACTTCACTATTGATATAAGTACGAAGTTCACTTCCTGACCAACCACCATTGGTTGTAGCAGAAGAATTAAAGGCATGATTTGTAACAGCATCTGTAAATTCTAATACAAATCCACATCCTGATTGACTGAATCCGCTTGTTCCACATCCAGCACCTTCACTATCCATATTAGCAATTCTAACATAATGAACTCCGAATTCTCCCATATCAATTTCTTTCATATCTCCAAGAGAGTATGCAGCTGTATTACCAGTACTTGCAGCACCAGCAATTGTTGACCAATCATCATCTTCAAAAGATACTGGTCTAACTCTTACTTCAATAGCATCATCATTTGCTTGAACATAGTTAACATTGAAACGTAAAGAAATTGTTTGATCTTCTGTTGGTAAATCAGCTTCTGCAACATCAGCTTTAAATCCAACATAAACATCTAAAATCTCTGTTTCTCCACTTAATAATTCTTGATTTTCTTTGATTAACGTTCCATCTTCATATTTAACATAATATTCTAAGTATGGAGGTAGGGAACCATCTGTAATTGGATTACCATTCAACATATATTGAACAGATCCAATCATTGCATCAATTGTTCCATCATTAACAACATCAACTAGGAATTCATAACAATCACCTGGTTTATTTAAAGTAATTGTATAATTGATTTCTGTATCATTAGATGGATTAATAGTAGCAGCAACATCTCCATTGGATAAAGCTACACTATTATCAAGGACATCTACATAATCAAAATGGACATCCCAACTAACTTCATTAATTTGAGAAGAACCACTAATATTTAAAGTTGCACTCAAATAAGAATAACCAATTGTAATACTAAATACTAATAATAATAAAATAATAATTCCTAAATATCTTTTCTTTCGCATAACACACACTCCTACAATAATAAGTATAACATAATTAAAAAAAAATTAAACAAAAAAAAGACCCTTTTACAAGTCTTTTTACACCCAAACTCCAAAGACAATTCCAGCCATCGCAAGAATAAGTCCTGCAACCCAAAACATCTTTACAATATCTCTTTCATCCCATCCTAATTTTTCAAAATGATGATGAAGTGGTGTCATTAAGAAAATCTTCTTTTTAAACACAATCATCCAGAATGTTTGTAAGATAACAGATAGTGTTTCAATAACGAAGATAAAGGCAACAACAAGTAGCGTCAACTCTCTATGTGTTAGAATCGCAATGGCACCCATTGCAGCTCCTAATGCAAGAGATCCCGTATCTCCCATAAAGATCTTCGCAGGATTCGTATTATAAACTAAGAATCCAAATAAACTACCAACTAAGATTAAACTAAATAATCCAATATCTTCAAATCCAACAGATAAAGATATTAAAGCATAGGCAACAAAGGCAATCGCACAAAGTCCACCCGCAAGTCCATCTAATCCATCGGTTAAGTTAACTGCGTTACTAGCTCCTA
The DNA here is from genome assembly GCA_946402785.1 of uncultured Caryophanales bacterium. Taxonomy (GTDB): domain Bacteria; phylum Bacillota_I; class Bacilli_A; order RF39; family UBA660; genus UBA3789. The sequence goes on from CAMIXP010000062.1 coordinate 4,467, forward strand.
CTAATACAAATAGAATCGCAAGTCCATACAACCAACCCATCTCTAAATCAATATGAAGCGTTCCAACTACCCAAGCAGTTTGACCTCCACTTCTCATATAGATATAGAAGAATCCAATCGCAATTAATACTTGCATAAATAATTTTTGATAAACGGTTAATCCTTCATTATTCCCCTTCTTAATCGATAAGAAATCATCTAAGAAACCAATCAAGGTATAACCAATAAAAACTAATAATACAATTCCTAAATTCGAAGTATATGTAATCTTATCTGTCAAAACTAAACCTAAAGTAGCGAGTACCGTCGGTACAATAAAGATAAGACCTCCCATCGTAGGAGTACCTTCTTTCTTTCGATGTGCTTCTCCTACAAAGATGGATATTTTTTGTCCAACACGCATTTTCTTAAGGATTGGTACCAAAACAAATCCCAAAACAACGGATGACAAAAAACCAATCATAATTGCAAAAACAGCTTTCGTTAGTAATAGCATGTTTTTCAACTCCATTTCTTGAAATATTATATCATATCAAAAACACGATATGAAATAGGTTTCCCCTATTTTTTCAATTAATTGACAGGATACTCTCCCATCGTTTTCACTTTCGCATCATTTTTCTCTAATTCTAATTCTTGTTGCTTCTTAATCTTATTCATTTCATATTCTTTTTCTTCCATATCTCGTTTGACTTTACGAAGATTAGCAAGTAATTCATCAAACTCTGGAACAACCCCAATATAATCTTTATAACGATCTTCTAATTCAATCATCATCTTATCAATTTGATCACTGGTTTTCCCAAGAACACGAATAGCATCTTCCAAAGAATCAATACTTCCTTGAATCTGATTATGATAATCTTTTACGGTAATGACTTTATAAACTCTCGTTCTCGTTTGAGGACGAATCACATTATTCATGAAATATAGATAAGCTGCTGCACTAGCCGCAGCCCCTCTCGCAAACCTTGGCCCTGGTAAAAACATTTGGAAAGAAAGCATACGAAGAAGTCTTCTACTTTGTCTTGTCATGCCAACAAACTCTTCTTTGACTCTTTCTGTCTCCGTAGTTGCATTTCTTACCTTTTCTTGAATCTCTTTTAATAAACGATTTTGATCATATTGAAACTCTAATAATTGATTATTAAGTCTCTCTAAAGAATAATAATGACTCTTTAATTGTTCAAAATCTTTTTCACGATCTTGTAGTTGATCCTTCTTATCTTCTACTGTTTTCGTAAATTTACCACGTTTTTGTTCTAATTCATCTAATTTTTCAGAAATCATAACATACAAAGGAGAATCCTTTACTTCTGATAAGATTCTTTTATTATGAAATTCTCTTAAATATCCTTCAATTAAATAGTAAATATAATTATCATCGTATTTATCTAAATCTTCTATTTTAATTTTCTTCTTTAATTCATCTACTTTATCAATAATATCAGATAATCTGTCTAGAATAATTTCCGCATCTCGACTTAAAACAACATCTTCTCCCTCATCTACTAATACATTGTATTCATAAATGACTTGTCTTAATTCATAACGAATATCTTTTAATTGCTTCTCATATTCATCAACAATCTTTCTAGACTTTAATTGATCTAGTTTATTTTTTGCTTCAGGAGATAGATCCGAAAAATCAATATCCGATAATTCATGATCAATAAAAGTATCTAAATCAACTGTCTCAGGAGAAGATAATACTTCTTCTTCAAAAGCCTTTACTCTCTCTTGTTTTACTTCTTCACTTGTTTTAGGAGTAGTAGAAGGAATTGTTTTAGGTACTTCTTTCTTCTCATCTTTCAAAGTAAGAATTTCAACATCTTCTTTTACTTCTGGTAGTTCTTTTAAATCTTCAATATCATCAGATACATAAACAATAATTTTTTCTCCGGTTGGAGTGGTAATAACACGTTTTCTTTTTTGTTTCTCACGAAACTCCTCAGGAGTCATATGAGTAACATCCCCATCATACTCTTTAATTCTCCATTTAGAATTTTCTTCTTCGGTATCATGTTTCCTTCCAGTTGCGGTATCATAAAGAGTCTGAACCAATCCTCCACCAACGACAATTGGTAAAGTCTTAATCAAAGTATAAAATTGTTTCTTACGAACTTTTTGCTCTAGTTCCGCAATTTCACGTTGCTCTTCAAAATCTTCTAATTTCTGTTTTTGTTCTCTAGAAATTCTCATTTGACGGCGACGATCATTGACTCCACCTTTCGCTCCAATTGTCTCATTCATGGATAATCACCACAATAAGTTTATCATAAATCAAACAAAAAAAGACTTTTTTCAGAATAAAAGTCTTTTACTTGACTATCAATTAAACATCTTAAGAACGGCTTTTCGATAAATCTCTTTGGCAAGATGTTCCCCATCTTCCAAATAATCCGTAATATTCGTAACAACCCCACTATTAATCTCTAAGATCTTTAATTCTTGATTCTCTAATAAAACAATATCAACACTCACAAATCGAAGATTTAATTTATCACACGCAAGAATTGCAATCTCACTTAATTTTTGCTCTAAAGAAGGATTCTTTGGTAAGAATGGAATCGCTCCTTTTGAAATATTATGTTGCCAACTATATTCAAATGTTTTTCCAGTCTCTAATACCCTATCCAAAGAAGAATGATCTTTTAACTTTTCAAAGAAAGGTTTATTAAACTGACATAATAATTCATAAATGGTATGAACCCCATCTCCTACAACAATCGGTCTTTGTTTTCCAAAGATTAATAAGACTTCTCCATCTAATACAATGACACGGTATTCACATACAATTGAATAAAAAGGAGAAATACTAAGAGAATTATTACTTTGAAATAAAAGCTTCATTTTCTCTTGTAGTTCCAAAAATGTCGTTGTATGAAATACTTCATCTCCATATGAACCACCATTTGCCTTCACAACAACATCGTCATAACAAGAATGAAAATAATCTTCTACTTCTT
>CAMIXP010000063.1 GCA_946402785.1 uncultured Caryophanales bacterium
AGCAACTGGAACTGTATAGTGTTGAATTAAGATTTCCAAACTCTTTAAGTAGTAAGGAAGCATAATATCAATTTCTTGTAAATGTTGTTTGTAATAACTCTTTAATTGCATATATGGTAATTTGAATACACCAAATGCAACAGCTAAAGCTAAAACTAAATTTAAGAAAAATTGAGCATTAATAATTTCAACAGAATTATTATTTGAAATAGATAAAACTAATATAAATAAGAATGCTACGAATCCCATCGTAATTCTTTTTGAGTAAAGTTGATCAACATCAACATCTTCTCCATACCTAGCATAAACAAGGAACTGATAGTCGTCCTCTTTAAGCATTTCCAAATACTTTTGATTATCTGCAAAAAACTTGTCCTTATCAATCGTATTATTATAAATAAGAACAAACATGATAATAGCACCAACAATTACAATTTCCATTATTCAGCACCTACATTCTCATAATAATATTTTTCACCTTTAATCAAGAAGTATGTATTAACAATTAATACTGCATGCATTAAGAATTGAACATACCATCTTTCCAATAATTGTAAGTAAGTATCCCTACCTAACAAGTACTGTACTAACATGACTAACAAGTAAAGCATCAAACCGAACTGTAAGAAAGAACGGTGGAAAGAAGCTCTTTCAATTCTGTCTCGATATACACTTTCAACAAGCATATCGATATCTAATTGCATGTTTTCTAGGGAATCTGCAGAGTTTTGAGCACCCTCTTTAGTAATTTGTAAGAATAATTGATGCATATTCTTAACAATATAGTATGGATATAATTTACTCATATAATCTAATGCTTCATCGATTGTACCATTATCATAGGACATATCAATCATTTGTCTAACATCAGAAAGAACGGGATCATCCAAAACTCCTGAGTTAGCAACACCTTCAAGTGCTTTAACAAAGGATTGTGTCGTACCAAATTCCATAATTGTATTAGATGTATAAACTTGAATTTGTTCAAAGATAAACTCTGAATAAACCTTTTTACATCTTAAATAAGCAATGTATGGAACAAAGGATACTGCGACAGCAGCATAGATAACACTAATAATTAAATTGTAGAAATACAAGTATGAAACAGTACCAGCAAATCCAGCAAAGATTGCAACTTGCAAGGTATACTGTTTAACCGTATATTCTTGTCCTAATTGCTTTGTTTTTTCATGAACAACTTGAAATGAATATGGAGCGAATTTCTCGTACATTCCTTGCAATTGTCCAGCAACATATTTTCCTACATTTTCACCCTTATAGTTACGATATAGGTAAATAGCAATAACAATGACAACAATTATAAATAACTCTTCTATATACATATCATCACTCCCATCTATCCTTCCAATCGAGTAACTTGTGGAACAGCTTGGTTAGGAACTGCTTGTGCAGGTGCCTGAACAGGTGCCTGAGCAACAGGTGCTTGTGGTTGAATGACTGGTTGTGGTGGAATCACTGGTTGAGAAACCACAGCTTGTTGTTGAGGAACAGCTGGCTGAGCAACTGGTGCTTGTGGTGGAATCACTGGTTGTGGTTGAGCAACAGGTGCTTGCGTAGCAGGTACTGCTTGTGGAGTTCCTACTGGAGCTTGAGGTTGTACGGGTATCACAGGTGGAACCGTAGTTACCTCATTAGCAGGAGGAATCACACTTGGAGCAACAGGAGGTTGGTTCGCTGCAATAACATTCGCATCAACAGCTCCCAAAGCAGGAACATCTGTTGAAACAACAGAACTTCCTAACTGTACATTTCCTGATTCCGAAATAACTGGTGTTGATTCCGCTTGTCCAAGATCAGCTCCCACAGATACAGGAGCTTCTTCATCTGGTTTAGCACCAGGTACTGGATTAGAACCAACATCTTCCGTTCCAACAAGAACAGGTCCATCAGAAGGAGCATCTGTAGAAGGAGTTGCTTCCCCCTCTTCTTTCTTTTCTTCAGATGGTTCTGTATTCTCTTCTTGTTTTGTATCTTCCTGTTTAGCCTCTTTATTATAATTAGCTTCCACTAATGGTAATTCATCAGGAAGATCACGAATAATACTTTGAACATCAATATTCTGATTCTCAAGGTATTCTATCAAATGAGCACTTGGTTTACACATCATCATATTGCCCATTTGTTTTTGATAAATAATTCTGGACTTAGGTTCATTATTTTCATCCACATAGAATTCACATACTTCATCCAATTCACGGTGGAATTTACCATACTGTTTACTATAGAAAGCTTTGATGTGAACACCTAATTGAATATAACGATAAATCGTTGATAAGAACTGGTGAACATCCAAGTCTGTCTCCATTAAGGAATACAAACGATATGGGATAGCAGATGCTTTATCCGCGTGGATAGTTGATAAAATGTTGTGTCCAGATGAAATAGAGTTACGTACAGCAGAAACAGCTTCTGCAGAACGAACCTCGGAAAGTAGAATCCATTTTGGATTCTGACGCATACAAGTAACCAATACATCAGAATAACTAGCAACATTGTTAGTCTTCATGGCAACAATATCACGTTGTGGATAAATCTTGTCTAAGTGTAACTCCAAAGTATCCTCAATCGTAATAATCTTTTCATTCGTAATCGTATGACTTGCTAGATACTTAACAAACTCTGTTTTACCAGAACCAGTTTCTCCAGCAACCATGATGTTACAGTGCCCTTGTACACACTTTATTAAGAAATCGTGAATAGATTCTGTAAAGTAATCTTCACTTAATAATTTCTCTTTTTCAAGACGAATTTTCGCTGGGGTTTTACGAATAACGAGTGCAATTCCATTTGTCGCAATAGACTGATGTACGAAGTTCATACGTAACTCAGCAGATTCAGCATCCAAGAATGGTTTTGCGTTGTTAAACGTTGTACCCATAACGTTGGAACATTGGAAAGCTAATTTCTCCACAAATTCTGGAGTAGCCCCCTCAATTTCAACTCTCATTGAACCTTGAGTTAATGAACGAACCCAAATCTGTCCATTGTTATCATACGAAATATCGGTTATATCATCATCATCTAGTAATGAACGAAAAGGACCAAAGTCTAACTTATCAAATATATTTTCATTCATTTAACTCACTTCCCTTTTTTATTCTTTGTTTTTTAGTATTTTATTCTTTTAATTTTCTGTCCAAACAGTATTACGATTAATCCATTCTTTTAATTGATCACTACTAATTTCAAGTTCAGCAGGTTCATCCTTTAAACTTTCATTCGTAGGAACAAGGATTAATGAAGTATCGTAAGATCTCATGAATTCTGCTTTCTTTAATAAGATATAGTACTCTTCTGGTAAAGCAAATACTACCATAGCTGGAGTACGGTTTTCATCAATATTTTGGAAAACAGCTTTTCCGGAACTATCTTTAACAGCTAATACTTCGATGTTAGCAAGTAATTTACCTAACATGATTTTATCAGCATCTCTTGTTAAAGCATTAGGATCATTATCGTTAATTTTGTTAACTGCCTTCAAATAAATGTCAATATAGTTACCTGGATATACAGAGTTACCATAGGTAGAAGCTGTATCTACAGATAAGTTATAAAGTACATATCCTTTTGGATATTGAAGAATGATGTTGGTTGGTAATTGTTCTTTTTCAACAACAGCTCTCTTATAGAATAAGCTTCCTTTTGGAATAACAACATCGACAGCAGAATACTTATCTACGATCTCACCCATATTAGTGATAACGTCACCCTCTAGCATAGATGGTGGAACTTGTCTTGTAGATATCATTCCTTCCGTAATTTGTGTTCCAGCTGGAATTTGTTCAGCTGCGTAAGGTACATTAATTGGATTAATAGAACTCTTAATACGCATTGTATATGCAAAGTACAAAATGAAGATAGCCAAAATAACTCCAACAACTGTAACAGTATTTTTGTTTTGTAAAAATTTACGAATACCAGTAGTTAAATTTCCCATTTTTATCCTCCTCTACTTTCTAATTATTACCATATAAGGCTTGTAATTTTTTACATTCATCAGAATCAAGCAATAAACCTAATTCTGTTTGAACATTCGTTTTTGCTTCTTGCTCTAATATTGCATCATAACTTGTTGAAATATTAGCAGCAAGTTTTTCTCCATCTTCTCCCATTCCTGTGTTGAAACTCAATGATGTAAGAGAGTCGATTTTGACACTTACTTTTGGTGGTACTTCATTGATGTCATAGAATCCAATTTTATAACCTCTTGAAGCATCAATATTTGTGGCGAATCGATAGAGAAAACTCTCTACGAATTTTTCTCTATCAATACGATATAATCCACATCTTTTATAATAGAAATCATCTAATGCATCCACCATAGCTGCATCGGTTGTTTCCTTTAATAAATAGTAATCTAATTCACTACCTGTTGAATAGTTGTTCAAAACATTCAACAAGCTTAATGCGATTAACGCTAGTAAAATGATTCCTACTGTTAACATTCCTTTATTCATATCAGTTCTTCACCCTCCTAATTGTTGTGAACCGGATCACATTCATTTGATCCATAATTCAACATATTATTACAATTAATAGCAGGCTTATCAGGAATCTTATTACTTCCTGCGATACTACGTATCTTAGAACTACGATATCTTCCAAAGCCATTATCAACAGTGAAGTCTTCATCTTTAAAGTCTGTGTAGTTTCCTCCACCCATATTTCCAGCAGCAGATTTTCTCATTTCACGAATCGTCTCTGGCATCAAGATGAATTCATAATCTAGATTTTCTTCTGTATATATTTCTTTTCCAGAAGCTTTTGCTTCTCTTGTACGTTTTTGAAGAGCTTCCATATAAGTTACTGGGTTACTCTTATAATCCGTATCTTTATTATTAATAGCATACTTGCTCCAGTTAAATCCTGGAAGTCTTCCTGCATTTTCAGCAGCTTTTTGAGATCCATCTGTACTTGGGAATAAATCCTCAAGTTCTGTAGAACGAACTCTATATTTTTCAGGATTTGCTACACAATCTGTATAACGATCAGAGCAACTATCTCCTTCGCATAATGGGTTTTCTGTAATTCCATAGAAGCATTCCATGTTGATATCCCAGTTAAAGTATCCAAAGTCTTGTGTTTTAGCATGGATATTAAAGGTAATTTGATCTTCTGTAATATTATACGTGTGATTAACAACAGATCCTGTATTCGTTGCATAATGACATAATTCTTCGATTTCTGGATCCGTAACGGATACTTGTGATAACAATCCTGTTACTTCCATCTTTCTACGTAAGTAAGCATTCGTCCATGCAGCATTAACAGCTTTTGCATCTCCTGGTAAGCAGAACATGTGATTTAAGAAATACCATGCTGTCTTTCCAGGTTTTGGTGAGAATGAAATTTCACCAGTTTTTAAATTCATCCATGTACCAGGGAATCCCCAAGTAGCACGATATAAGTTTGTTTCTTTAGCACCATTTTTGTAGCAACCAAGTAATCCTTCACCAGGATTTGGTTCATCTACTAAGAAGGTTGTTAAATCTGTCTCTTCATAAGTTCCACTAACAGAACCACCAGAGTGTTTAACGTTATCTTTTCCAAATGTAGGGAAGTCAATCGTAACAGACGTTCCATCTTTCTTGGTATAATCCGTAGAAATTGTAAACGTTGCGGTTGTTGTAGAACAACTTGCTTTTCCTCTACAAGAAATAACTGCTTGATTATATTTATCAATATTATCTCGATAATCTTGTTCAGCCATTCCTGGGTTCAAGTATTCATTCTTTCCACAAGATACCCAAGAACAAGTATCGTGACAGAAGTCTGATCCATAATCATGTCTCCAGAAACCATCAGATAAGGCTTGAATATAATTTCCGTTATGGTATTTTCCACCAGGATGTTCCGTATACCATCTACCTTCACCCGTTGTCTCTAGGTTACCATACCAGTGTCTTTCACCACTTGATTTCCATTTGATAGCTCCACCAGAACGATAGTAGCAACCATATGGATTATACTTCTTACCATTCTCATCCGTCATGCTCATACATTCACTTAACGAATTAGTAGCATTACGAATCTTGGTAGTCGTATCTTCAAAGAATGTACTATTAATTTTAGCATTTGCTTTAATGTTAGAACCATATACTTTCTTGTAACATTCATTAGAACATTTTTGTGTATATTTTCCACCATCACAGCTTTGTACACAGGAATCAAATTCTTCATTTGGTCCACCTTGTAACCATACACGTCCACTACTTCCTACACAATGAGGAGATGGTGTACAGTATCCACATTCAGCAGGTGGTAAATCTGGTGTCTTTGACATATTACATGAAACTCTACTTGTTACACGTACTTTATATTCAAAACACATTCCTGCAGAAGAGGCAACCGGAGGTCCATATTCAACCTCAACTGCTTCTTCACAAGTAATTTCACAAGTAATAGCTTTTCCTTTTATTTCTTCACCAGGTCCATAATGATAAATGTAATTACCCATGTTATAAGATTGAACAGTTTTACCATAAATATAATTCTTATTAACGTAATAATTGTCACCCTGTAAATCTTCAGGATTCATTGGGATTTTTGTAACATCATAATTACATTTAAAAGTTAATTCACTAGCAGAACCGGTAAACTTACCATTGGTAATACTTGGACTATTATCATCATAAGTATGTCCTTGTTCACCAGCCATCTTCTTTGCATAACAGAACTTGTATTCAAAAGATCCTTCTGCATAATTGTTATTACAATCAATATAGTTAATCGTAATACCAGTCTCTTCAATTGGAACAGCTGGACAATTACCAATTTTTCTCGTTGGAGCTAACTCAATTGTAGCTTCAAACGTAACATTTCCATATTTGTAATAGCAAGATCCAGATTCATGTTCATTTTTAATGATATCTTCTGCAGACAACGTAGCAGTAATACCAGGTAATCCAGAAGAAGTATCATCAATATAATTGCTTTCTGTAAAAGTAAGTGGTTGATCACAAGTAACTTCTCCACCATCTACCTCTACTCCATTAATCTTAGATAATTTAAAAGATGTTTTACATCTTTCAGTTTTATTCGTAGAAGGATTCATCACAATTTTAAAGTGAGTATTATCAATAGTCTCAAGAGAAAGACCATATCTTCCACTTAAAGTAGATTCAGGAGCATCTACATATTCCCCAGAACTAGAATTAGGATTTTTACAATACTCAATTGCTTCTACTGGTTGTGTATAGAACAAAACAACAAATAAAGCAATTCCAATGACAACCCCAATCATTCTTTTATGCATCGTTTGATTCTTCATCATCCTCAGCTCCTTTCATAACTTCTACTATTCTTTCATAATTCTTATTTCGATGGACAGAATAATGAGCAATCTTTTCATCAGGTCTTACTAAACGACCTGTAACAATAAAGTCATAATTCGTTCCATCAGAGAAGAATCT
>CAMIXP010000064.1 GCA_946402785.1 uncultured Caryophanales bacterium
CCATTGATGATTCCATCATTCCATTCTTCTCTTTCCATGTATGGAATAAAGTATTCTTTCATCGTTTTATCAATGATCTTTTTTGTAATATGTTTACCCATTTCTTGCCCTACTTGGATTCTCATTTTTCTGTCTTCTTTTGAGATTAAGACGAGAATTCCTTTGGGTGAAACTCCATAGTAACTAAAAATAATATCACTATATTCTTCTACTTTTTTTCCTTCTAGATTTTTAACCGTTACGACATAAAAATCAATCTTTTGTCCTTTATCTAAAAAGTCTGAATATTTGACAATATAATCAATGGATTCTTGTGTTAATAATTCTGCATCGTCTGTCACATACTTATATTCTGACTTTTTTACAATTGCCTTTAATGGTAAGGGTAATAATAAAATGAATAGTAAGATTATCAATAAACTTTTCTTTTTCATATTAGCCTCCTATTCTATTGTATCATAATTGAAGGCTAATTCTTCTTTTTGTTTCTGATCAAGTGTCAAGCGTTCATCTGATTCATGTGCTACTACTAAGGAACAATAGATGAATAATAGAATGAATCCCATGATGATTCCTAAGATGATGATTATCCTAATCCCTCCTTTTGGAAGAATTATAGATATTTCCTATTAATTTGTAAAAGGAAGAATTGTTTCTTTTGATTGGTTTGTTCTCTTTCAAATTTGTATTTTCTTATTCCAATTTTAAAAAATAGCAACAAAAAAGGAAGTCCAATTAATATTAACCTATTAAAGGATTTCCTCATGATTACATTATACCATATTTTGGGTATTTTTGCAAGTTTTCCTAGTCTACAAGTGGTTTTCCGTCAGCATCTGTATTGATACTTCCTGTTAAAATTAAGATTCCTTCGATGAATCCCCATAAACCACCAACACCACATGTAACGATTGTTACAATGATTTGAGCTATACCTCTACCAGTATTTCCTAAATAGAAGTTATGAATTCCCCATGCTCCTAAGAATAATCCTAAAAGACCAGCGGCCATTTTAGATTTTCCTTCTTTAGCAGCTGCAGGTGCACCTGCGTTTTGTGCTGAACCACAACTAGGGCAGAATTGTTGGTTGTCTTCCATTTCTTTACCACAACTTATACAAAATTTTGCCATTTATATCACTCCTTTCCTTTATTTTATCATATTTTTTTTGATAGAAAATAGTTTTTTTATGTTTTTCTTATTTTTGGAATTGAGAATTGTACAATTTTGCATAGAAACCGTTTTTCTTTAGTAATTCTTCATGGGTTCCTTGCTCTACAATGTTTCCTTCATTCATGACTAAGATCAGATTTGCGTTCTTAATTGTTGATAGTCTATGGGCAATGATAAAGGATGTTCTTCCTTCTGTTAGTTTATCCATTGCTTTTTGTACTAATTCTTCTGTACGAGTATCTACATTCGAGGTTGCTTCATCTAGGATTAAGAATGGTTCATCTTCAATCATACCACGAGCGATTGTTAATAATTGTTTCTGTCCGGATGAGATGTTTTCATTATCCCCTACTTCGGAATCTAAAGCTCCTGGTAATGTTTTAATGAAATGATCGACTCCTACTGTTTTACAAATATTCCAGATTTCTTCATCTGTTACATTCTTCTTATTGAATTTTAAATTATCTCGAATGGTTCCTTCAAATAACCATGTATCTTGTAATACCATGATGAATAAATCGTGAATGTTTTCTCTTGTTAAATCTTTGATGGATTTTCCATCGATTAAGATATCTCCATCTGTAATTTCATAGAACTTCATGAGTAAGTTAACCATCGTTGTTTTTCCTGCTCCTGTAGGTCCTACAATGGCAATCTTTTCTCCTGATTTTACTTTGGCACTGAAGTCTTTAATAATTGTTTTATTTGGATCATATCCAAACTTAACATTCTTAAATTCAATATTTCCTTTGGCTTCTTTCTTATCAATTTTTTCTTTTAAATCTTTTTCTTCTGGAAGTTCTTTTTCATCCATAAATTCATAAACTCTTTCAGCTGCGGCAGCAATTGTTTGCATTGTCGTCATTGCTTGCGCAATTCTTGATAATGGGTTTGTGAATAAACGAATATAAATCATAAAAGCAACAATGGTTCCGAAGGAAGTCATATGATTCATTACTAATAAAGCTCCTACAACACATACTGCTACATAACCAAAGTTTCCTACGAATCCCATGATTGGTTGCATGATACCAGATAAGAATTGACTTTTTCTATTGCAGGTATATAGTTTTTCATTGATTCGATCAAATTCTTCTAAGGCTGTTTCTTCTCCATTATATGCTTTTACAACATTGTGTCCTGAATAAATCTCTTCAATATGACCATTTAAGTTTCCTAGTTCTTCTTGACGTTGTACGAAGTATTTTTGACTCTTCTTTAATAAGAAGAATGATCCTACAAATCCGAAGATACTTGCAGCAATGGCTGTTAAAGCCATTAACCAGTTCGTTACAAACATCATAATAATAGAACCTACAAATAACGTAATATTGGTTACTAAAGAGGTAATATTATCACTCATATTAATTCCGATGGTATCGGCATCATTGTTTACTCTTGATAAGATGTCTCCTGTTTCATGAGAATCGAAATATTTAAGTGGTAGACGATTAATCTTTTCACTAATATTCTTTCTTAATCTCTTTGAATATCCAATACCAACATAAGCCATAATCAATCCTTCTGTATAAACAAAGATGGCATTTAATAGATAGATGACTGCTAAAATGATAGAGCGTTTATATAATTCATTTTTATCTAATTCTGGTTCAATAATCTTTTTGATAGATTCTGGATATTGGTCCAATACCTCAATCATTTCTTCATTATTCATATCTTTCTTAAGTGAAAGAGTTGTATCAATAAAGGTAATTTGATCATCTACGGATATCTTTGTATCTTTGATATACATTGGATTTAATAAATACTCTTTTTCTTGTTGGGTTAAACTATTAAATTCTTCTAATAATTCTAAGGTATCTTGTTCATTTTTGATTTCTACTGGTTGACCATTTTTGATCTTATAACCTGTATATTTTTCAATTGCATTTCTTGTTATTTCAATGGATACATATTCTATGTTTTCCATATTTGGTTTAATTCCATCACTAATAACGTTTGTTAGATCGGATAATTTGCTGGGAGCAACGGTTGATAAAGCAGCTCCTAATAAGGCGAATATAGATGCTATGACTAATAGATAGCGCCATTTTTCTAGACTTTTAAATAAACGAATCATCGTACCTTTAAAGTCTTTTGCTTTTTCTTGTTTCTGTGGTCTAGGCATTTTCTAATTCCTCCTCACTTAATTGCGATAAGGCAATTTCTTTATAAACATTACATGTTTTTAGGAGTTCTTTATGAGTACCAATTCCTACGCATTCTCCTTTATCTAATACAACAATTTTATCTGCATTCATGATCGTACCAATTCTTTGAGCAACAATCATACTGGTTGCATCTTTTGTGTACTTCTTTAATTCTTTTCTTAGTTTGGCATCTGTTTGGTAGTCTAATGCACTAAATGAATCGTCAAAGATATAGATTTCTGGGTCTCTTGCGATGGCTCTTGCAATTGATAATCTTTGCTTTTGACCACCACTTACATTGGTTCCTCCTCTAGCTATATGTGCTTGATAAGAGTCTTCCATTTTTTCTACAAAGTCTTTTCCTTGTGCTACTGCAATTGCTTCTTTTACTTTTTCTAGAGATGGTTTTTTCTTTCCATTATCTCCATAAGATACATTTTCTTCTACGGTACCTGTAAACATAAAAGCAGTTTGTGGAATATAACCAATTCGATTGTTTAATTCTTTTAATTCATATTCTTTTACATTTACTCCATCAACAAATACTTCTCCTTCTGTTGCATCATATAATCTAGGTACTAAGTTAATTAATGTTGATTTTCCAGAACCTGTTGATCCTATAAAAGCAATGGTTTCTCCTTGATTTACTTTGAAACTAATATGTTTTAATAAATATTCATCAGCATCTGGATATTTGAAACTAACATCTTTAAATTCAACGGTTCCTTTTTCGGTTGTTTCTCCTTTGAAGGTTCCTGATTTAACAGATACATCACTTTCTAGTACTTCGTTAATACGTTTAGATGATACTTGTGCTCTTGGATATACCATGAAAATCATCGTTAGCATTAAGAAGGAAATAATAACTTGCATTCCGTAACTTGAGAATACTACCATGTTACTGAACATATTGATTTTATCCATCATTCCACTTCTCATAATGATATAGGCCCCTACAAAGTAGATTCCTAAGTGTTGGAAATGCATGACAAAGTTCATCATTGGATCCATTAAAGCAAATGTTTTTGTAATTGTTAAATGGGTTCCTGATAATTCATTATTAACTTCACTAAATCTTTTTTGAGCAAACTTTTCTGCATTAAATGCATGAACAACACGAATACCTGTTATATTTTCTCTGGTTCTTCCATTAATTTTATCCGTTAATTTCTGAATAATGGCGAATCTTGGAGATACAATTCGAATAATTGTTAAGTTAGTAATAACAATTAATACAACTCCTACTGCTGTAATTAAGCTTAGTTCACTACTCTTACCAAGAATCTTGGATAAAGCCCATACTGCCATAATAGGTGCTTTAATTAATAAATGAAGGCCCATTCCTAGTAACATTTCAATTTGTGTTACATCATTTGTTGTTCTCGTAATTAAACTACTCGTTGAGAATTTTTTGATTTCTGTAATTCCAAAAGATTCTACTTTTGTAAATATTTTTCTTCTTAAGTTCTTAGAAAAGTTTGCAGATAAACGAGAAGTACAATATCCAACACATATCGTACAGATTAGGCTTCCTACAGCACATAGAATCATATGAGATCCTGCTTTTAAGATTTCTTGTAAGGTACTGTCTTCTGTTTGTACGAGTCTTGTTATTTGACTCATGTATTCAGGCATTCTTAAATCTAAGAATACAGAAAATACGATTAAGACAAAAACAATTCCAATTAAACCTAAATCTTTTTTTGTTAAATTTTTGAATAATTTTAGCATGTCTTTTCCTTCTTTCTATTGTATATACTGAGTCAAGCTTTTAAGGGCATTTTTAGCGTCTTCTACGCCTAAATCATACATTTCTTGTATCTTTCTTCTATCATGTTCAATTCTTTTGATATCGACTAATTTTGATGGTCTAATAACGAAACAATTTTTTCCTTCTTCTTCTTTGATTAACTTGGTTGTTTCATTATAGACTTTTGGTCTTTCTTGAAGTGTTTTGATGAGATTTGGATACTTTTTATATTTCATTTTAAATGGTGTCATATTTGATTCTTTTTTAATATAATCGATTGGTCTTGTTTCAACCACTATTATTCTATCATAACCATTCTCTTTTGCCCATACATAGGGAATACTATCTGCTACTCCTCCATCTAAGTATTTTTTACCATGAATTTCTACTATCTTAGATACGAGTGGCATAGAACCAGATGCTCTTAGATATTCCATATCTTTTTTACTATCTTTAATTTGAATATATTCTGGTTTTCCTGTTTCTATGTTTGTTACAACGGCATAGAACTTTTTCTTTGATTGATTAAATGTTTCAAAATCGAATGGATCTGTTTCATAGATTAGTTTATGAAAACAAAATTCTTCATTCATAATGTTACCGGTTGTTAACCAAGAATAGAATCCCATATAATGTTTATTCTTTGCATTTTCAAGATTATAACGAAGACATCTCCCTTTTTGTTTGGATACATAATTAATGCCAAATAAAGCACCCGCAGAAACTCCTATAACAGTATCAATTTCTACATTATTTTCTAATAGAACATCTAATACTCCTGCGGTATAGATTCCTCTTAGAGCTCCTCCTTCTAATACTAAACATGTCTTCATACAATCACCTTTTCTTATTATAACATAAAAGAACAAGTTTATTGTTCTTGTTCTTTTAATGTACTATCATCTTTTACAACACAATAATCTTCTTGGATTTCTTCTTTATTAGTGAAATAAATATCTCCTAATTCATTATGACATCGATAAGCAAATAAATCTCCTAATACAAAAGTATCTTTTTTGGCAATATATTTTTCCATTTTATTATTTTCAATTTGACCTGTTAGAGATAATTCACTCATAATATCTTCTAATAATTTTGGATCTTTTTGAAATGCTTCTTTTAAAGAAATTTTCTTTTTATCTTTTGCTTTTTTGATTTCAATTTCTTTGATTCCATTGAAATATATTTTTTGATTTTTCGTTTCATAATAAAGAGTTGATTCTTGATTTTCTAAATCAGGAGTTACATATAGAACATAATGATATATTTGTTTTGGTCTTTCTAGTGTGATTGTTAGTTCTTTTGTTAAGACTTGATATTTAATATTACTAGATAAGTTTAAAGCTTCTCTTCTATCCCATTTAACTGTTCTTTCTGCGATATAGAAGAATCCTCTATAACTTTCAACTTTTGTTCTTTCGTTATATTCTTTGATACAGAATATCGGTATTTTTCCTATTGTTAATCGATAATAATCAATTCCTGCAGTAATACAAGAAAATAAGAAAAATATCCATAGAAAGTTTCTTACTTTTTTAAAAAACTCCATACAAATCCCTCTTTATTATCTATTTCATTATAGCAAAAAAATAAAATACTAGTCAATTGAACTAGTATGATTTTCTGTTTCTTTGGTTTCTTCTAAACTTTTTTGATATTCTTCTTTTGCCTTTTCAAATTCTGCCTTTTTTTGAGCCCAATTATTAGCTTCTTGTTCCCTGTTCTTTAGTTCTTCCATTACTTCTGGAGTTACTTCTTCTTCCATTTTATCTAATTCATCATCAATTAATGCACTGATTTCATCTTTCATACAATTCCTCTTTTCTACTAATATTATAACAAAAAAATCGGAAATATCCGATTTATTTTTAACTGGTAGCCTGTACGGAATTCGAATCCGTGAATGTTACCTTGAGAGGGTAATGTGTTAAGCCACTTCACCAACAGGCCATGTATTTCTCTTGCTTATTCATAATATCATACTTTTTTCTTTGTGACAAGAGAAGATGAAAAAAAGACCATTTTTGGTCTTTTATATTTGATTATTATCTTTATTATTTTCTTTCCCGCTACTCTTGATCTAGACTTTTTACATATTCTTTAAATGCATCAATTAAATGAGAGACAGATGCACAACTCATAAAGCAGATAACAGAATCTAATTCACTTCCTAATTTATCGATGGTATCTTCTGAAATGATATCTCCATCTCTTAAACCATC
>CAMIXP010000065.1 GCA_946402785.1 uncultured Caryophanales bacterium
GCAGTAATAGCAGAACTTATTTCAGCCATATAATCTTGTGTAATATTACCAATGTATTCTTGATCAATATTGATCTGAAAAGCACTTGCTAACATATCGGTATCGACAGAAATCAATTCTTGAAAATCAAGTCCAGAATCATCAGAATCATCATCAAAACGTTTTCCACTAAATACGTTGATATCTTTATTCATGATCTGTTTCTTAACAATCTCTTTTTCAGCTCCTGCATCCATCATATAATTTGTAAGCTTTTCGGTATAGCCAACACCAGACATCAATGATGACATACCACCAGAATTATTCATAGTTAAAATACCAACAATCTTTAATGGAATCGCATCACGATATAACAAATCCATATAATCTTTATCATTCGACATATCTTCATAGATATTATATTTTTCATTATAACGATATAGATCCGCTGGATGAATCACTCTTAAATCAAGATTCATTAATTCTTCATACGTATAAGAAAGTTCATCATCCGTTGTTTCCAACTTTTCTCCACTCATAATCTTAGAAATCATATCATTTAAATGACTACTATCTTTTAATCCTAAAGAGTAAAGCAATAAATCAGAAACATGTTTTTCATCTGGTAATACAATAACAATCTCATCATAGTTTTTAGGATAATCTCCAACAATAACTTTATAGTTTTCTTTCATCGATTTTTCATCATCAGAAATCTCTTGGAAAACTCCCATAGACATACTTGCATTCACAGAAGAACCAGAAATTCCTCCCGTTAACGTATTCATCATAGAACTTGGATTAACACGAGTTAATTTATCATTAATATCAACAGTATAAATATGAGGAATAACACTATAACTATAACGAATATGAGTTGTTAGACGGTCTACTTCATCTTGATTATCTTCGATATGTTTCTTAAAAGACTTCATATCATTCTTACCAATAGAAGCAAACATCTTCTCAATATTCTTTGTCTCTGTAACAACACCCTTCTTTTGTTTTTTTTCTTCTTTTTCTTCGGAAACAGTTGATAGCAATAACCCAACTGCATCTGCTGTTTCAGATTCAATCGTTAAAGGATAAGAAGTAAGAGTATCTTCTTGTACTTTATCAATATATTTTTGGAATCCATTGGATAAAGATAAAATTAAAGCAATACCAATAATTCCAATACTACCTGCAAAAGAGGTTAAAACAGTTCTTCCTAGTTTTGTCATTAAGTTATTTAAACTTAAACCAAAAGCAGTTATCAAAGACATAGAAGATTTCCCTAAGTTTTTATAAACAGCAACTGGTGTCTTTTTCGTAATCTTAAATGGATTCGAATCATCCGTTACTTTTCCATCTTTTAATTTAACAATACGAGTAGAATAATTTTCTGCAAGTTCTGGGTTATGAGTAACCATAATAACAAGTCTATCTTTCGCAATCTTACGAAGAAGTTCCATAACTTGCAAACTAGTAGCAGAATCCAAAGCACCTGTAGGTTCATCCGCAAGTAAAATATCTGGATTATTAACAAGAGCTCTCGCAACCGCAACTCTCTGCATTTGTCCACCACTCATTTGATTAGGTCTCTTATGAGCTTGTTCTTTTAATCCAACCTCATCTAAAGCATCTAAGGCTCTTCTACGTCTTTCTTTTTTGGAAATACCACTAATCGTAAGTGCTAATTCAACATTCGAAAGAATAGATTGATGAGGAATTAAATTGTAACTTTGAAATACAAAACCAATTGTGTGGTTACGATAACTATCCCAGTCTTTACTACGATATTGTTTGGTAGAAACACTATTGATAATTAAGTCTCCATCATCATAGCGATCTAATCCACCAATAATATTCAATAACGTTGTTTTTCCAGAACCACTTGGTCCTAAAATAGATACGAATTCACAATCTCTAAAGTTTAAACTTACCTTGTCTAAAGCAACTTGTTTCAAATTACCAGTAAAGTAAGTCTTACTAATATTTTTAATTTCAAGCATAATATCACATCCGTTTTTCACATACTAACATTATATCATTTTATATGACAAGAATCACTCTTTTTCTTATGAAAAAAGAAGATATTTCTTCTTTTATATCATTCGCAAATTTTAAAATTTTTCATCGAGTAATGTAATCTCTCGAATTCGATTTAATTCAAAGTGTCTTAAGTCTTTTCGAAGTTCACAATAAGCCGCACATCCCCAACCTGATTGGTAATAAAACATATCAAAAGGATGAATGACACGATCAATATCACCATGAACATAAGAGTAATAAGTAATCTTTACTTTTCGATGTTCTTTAATAGCCTTCGTAAGCAGATTGAAATAACTTTTAACGTCATCTTTTACTTCCACTACTTCATCAGAACAAACTCCTAAGATTTTATGAGATAAATCATCTAACTGTTCTTGGTTTTCTTTCGGTACTTTTAATTGTTTTAAAAATAAATAATCTTCTTCTCGAAAATGAAGAGGAGGAATTCGTACTCCTTGATTTAATACATATCCACCATAAGGTCCTTTAATCGTATCCACATAAATACCTGCTTTTTCTAAGTCTTCTTTATATACACGAACCATACGTTCACTAACTTCTAATTTCTCCGCAAGTTCTTTGATACTATACTTACGTCCATTTTCTAAATACTGAAGCATTAATAATACATTCGATACTTTCGACATAAGATCACCTTCGTCTTTTTATTATACAAAAAGATAGGAAATATTCCTATCTTATTTTTCTTTTTTAGAAAGATATTCTTGAATTCTTTTAGCTGCATCCACTTGTTCTTGGAAAGAAGAAGACTGAAAGAATTCCAATAAATCATCTCGTAATTCATAAGGAATTGGAAATGACTTTTGATCATGAAAAGACTCTCGAATCATTTGAATGGTTTGAACAAATAACTCATGAATATCTGGAGTAATCATACCTCTTTCTAAATCATAACGAGTACGACTCGCAACTTCATCCATGGCAGCCCAACCATTATAAGCACCAACAGCATCCAATATTTTCTCATGCCCTACTGCTTGTACAACTTGATCAGGATATTGATAAAAAGAATCCGTAAATAATTGTTTATATTCAGGAAGACAGTCTTTTAGAAAACGACAAAATTCAGATTCAAAATCATCTCTTTCTTGATTAGAAGAATCCAAAAAGTCAGAAAAATGTCCACCCTTTCCAAATAAGTTTCCATGATTTTGAGCATAATCCAAATGATTTACTTCACAGAATTTTTTCATACCATCTATCATAATAGAATCTAATTCTGGATCATATTCATAGAATCTTCCACCTGGTCGATAAGGCATAACTCCCTCATCCGTTAAAATCATATTAATCGCAGTAGCTTCTTCTCCACGATAAAGAATAACTCTTCGATCTTGTAACTGTTCTGCAATACGAGCATTCCGAATAATCTTAGGATAATTAGCTTCATTAATTAAAACAATCGCATCTTTTGAAATAGGTAACTCTTCATGCGTAATATCTAAATAGGCATCTTTATAATCAGCAGAATAACCATATCCAGATTCACAAAAGGCATCCGGTGTATCAATAACAGTAAATAATCGATTACTTTCTACTTGATTATATTCTCCTGTATAAGCAAGAGGTGTATTAATGGTAAAATGCTTCGTAGAACGGAAACGAACAGGTTCATAAACTCTTCCATAAAAAGGTCCTAATTTACTTGCCTCTTCATTTAAATCTTTATTTCTCACAGGAACTTCAAACGTAAACTCAGGAGTATAATGATCTCCTTTTAAACGCTTCTTAGCTTCTGCCATACGCAAGCAATAACACAAATTAGATCTCGCAAGCGTACGATAGGTATCTTTGGAATTGACTCTCCATTTCCATTGATAAGGGAATAAATTATCTTCTCGAATCAAACGAAAATTAGAAAAGAATCCATCTTGTTTAACTTGTTCAGATAACACTTTTAAATTATCTTTATATTTTTGAATTGTTGCAGGATCATTGGTATCTAAAACATCCATAAAAACGACATGTTCTGGTGCAACATCCTCTTTTTCTATAGAAACAACGGCATCTTCCATATGATTTTGTTGAATCATACCTTCCATAGGACGACGGTTCAAAATTCCATTTTTTAATATACGGTATACGTTCATACCCTATCACCTATCTTCACAATAATGATATCATATTTTAGACAAACAAAAAAGATAGAAAATCTATCTTTTATTTTTTATTACCAAATCTTCCAAATGGGAATAGAACAAGTTTCGTTCTACCCAATATTTCTTTCTTCGAAAAAGGTCCAAAGAAACGACTATCCATAGAATTCTCTCGGTTATCTCCTAACACAAAATACTCATCTGCTGGAACAGTAACTTGAAAACTCTCTGTATTTCCATTTCCATAAATATCTTTTACTTTTTTACCATCTACATACAATTGATTTTCTTGGTATTCAATGGTCTCTCCTGGAAGTCCAATGACTCTTTTAATAAGCATTTCTTTTCCATTATCAATCACAACAATATCGAAACGTTTTAAACCATCATGACGATATCCCACAACATCTAAGATCATAATATCTCCGTCATGAAGAGTACTCATCATACTTTCTCCACTGACATAAACAGGAGAATAATAATATTTCTTAAATAATAGAATGAGAATTAATAAGAAAAGATAAGGTCCATATTCTTTAACAATACGGATAAATTGATTTTCCTTTTTCTCTTTTTTTTCTTCTTCCATAGTATCACCTGATAATAAAAAAATAAGGCATTGGCCTTATTTCTATTTTTGTCCTCTTTCTTTAATACGGTATCCGCCAACCATACCCTTAAGGAATGTAAGTTTAGCACGTCTAACTTTACCTCTACGTACAACGGTAATAGCAGCAACCTTTGGTGAATGAATTGGGAAAGTTCTCTCAACTCCAACACCACTAGACATCTTACGTACAGTGAATGTTTCACTAACGCTTCCACCACGACGAGCAACTACAACACCTTCGAATGTTTGGATACGTTCTCTGTTACCTTCAATGATCTTAACATCTACTTTAACAGTATCTCCAACACGAAACTCAGGAACGTTTGACTTAATTTGTTTTTCATTGATTTTGTCTATAATATTCATATTAAAAGCTCCTCTCTAAATTATTTTTTCAAATGATCATAATCTTAAGAACAGCGGATCATTCCACTAGACGAAATTAATAATAACATATTTCCTTCAAAAACACAAGAAAAATATGAGAAATAAAAAGAATTAATGACATTCATTAATTCTTTTATTACCTATTTAGAAACAGTTACCGTTGCGGTACCAATCGCACCCGTAGAAGAAATAGCTTTCAAAGTAGAAGTTCCTACTTTCTTACAAGTGATATGGGCAGCACGACAATCAATACAATTCGTCACAAGTCCACTACTGGTTCCATTCTCCAGTGTTGCAACAGCCGTGTTACTACTTGAAATAGAAGAAATCGATGCTGGAGGCTGAGTTGGATCCGAAACAGACGTTTTAATCATAACATCCACTTTCTTACCAACCTTACAAGTATAACTTGGTTGATCAAAATAAATGGTTCCCTTATCCGCTTCTTTTACCGTTAATTTAGATGTTGTCGAAGCACCTGTAGAAGAAGTAGCTGTCAAGGTAACAGATCCTGCTTTCTTACAAACAATATGTACGGCACGACAATCAATACAATTGGTAACCATTCCATCACTTGTTCCATTCTCGACAGACGCAACATTGGTATTACTACTAGAGAATCCCGCAACAGATGGAATAACAGAGGCAACATTCGATCCAGCACGAATCATCGTATCGATAACTCTACCCTCCGAACAAGTATATTGTTCTTGTTCATATTTAATCCATCCAATTTCTTTTTCAACCGTAACTTTCGAAGAAGTTGTTTTAACACCCGTAGAAGAAACTGCTGTTAAAGTAACAGTACCCTCTTTCTTACAAACAATATGAGCAGCACGACAATCAATACAATTGGTTACTGTTCCATCTACATATCCATCTTCAATCGTCGCAATATTAGGATTAGAAGTAGACATACTTTTAATGGATGGGAACACACCAGGTGTATTAGAACCAGCCGTAATCATGACATTAATAGATTGTCCTGCTTTACAAGAATAATTATTTTGATCAAACTTAATCCATCCTTTATCAGGAGCACTTACTTTAACAGTAGAAGTAGTAGAAGCACCACTAGAAGAGATAGCGCTAAGGGTAACCGTACCTTCTTTCTTACAAGTAATATGAACAGCTCTACAATCAATGCAATCCGTTACACTACCATCCGCATATCCATTTTCTACAGTCGCAATGGCGGTATTACTACTCTTGAAATCTTTGACATATGGAATTTGAGAAGTTCCTTCAGCACCCGTAGATATCAAAGTATTAATTACTTTTCCTTCAATACAAGAATAAGACTCTTGTTCATAACGAATCCATCCCATATCTTTTTCTACATGAACAGAAACAGAAGCAGAGGCACCCGTAGAAGAGGTAGCACTAACAGTTGCAGTACCTTCACTCTTACATACAAGATGAGCAGCATAACAATCCACACAATTCGTTACCATTCCCGTAGTAGTTCCACTTTCGATCGTAGCAACCTTTGGATTATTACTCTTAATTTCATTAATCATAGGAATCGCACCTTCTCCGTCTGATCCCGTATGAATTAAAACATCAATCTTTTGACCTGTCTTACAAGAATAACTTGCCTCATCAAAACGAACCCATCCCTTACCAGGAGTATGAACAGAAACAACAGCTGTTGTAGTAGCTCCCGTAGAAGAAGTAGCTGTTAAAACAACCGTACCTTCCTTCTTACAAGAAACATGAACAGCACGACAATCCACACAATTGGTATCTAATCCATCTTTCGTACCAAAGGTAACTTCCGCAATTCTTGGATTCATACTTCTAAAATCTTTTACAGAAGCAAGCTCTCCTTTAACAGAAATCATCGTATCAAATGTTTCCCCTACTTTACAATTATAATGATTTTTCTCATATTCAATGGTTCCTGTAGGAATATTACCATTAATCATAATCGTATATTTTGCAATCGTTTGACTTGTTTTCTTAGAAACAATTGTAATTGTTACTTCTCCATAAGACTTTGCATACAAATAACCCGTACCTGGATCAACATACGCAACATCATCATTACTAGAATAAAATTCTAAAGAAGAAAGATCAGAATAATCTAATTGTTTCTTTAATTCTACAACATCTCCAAT
>CAMIXP010000066.1 GCA_946402785.1 uncultured Caryophanales bacterium
AACGTACACCTCTCTCGGTCAAAGGACCACCATTATTATTTAAAAATAACGTATCTAAATTCTTTTTATTTAAAGTATGATAACCATCATTTAAATACTTCTTCAAAGCATCTTCACAATACTCTCCATACGTAACATATCTCTCTTTATTTCCTTTTCCAAGGATTAAGATATTTCTTCTTCCAAAATCAATATCACTAACTTTAATGGAAACAAGTTCCCCTACACGACAACCTGTTGCATATAACATTTCCAACAACAACAAGTCTCTCTGTCCCAAAGCAGAATCATCAGGTACGGCAAACATTTCTTCCAACTCATTATATTCAAAATAACGAGGAAGTTTCTTGCTCTTTTTAGGACCACTTACTAATGAGAAAACATTGCTTTTCACAATTCCCTCATTTGCCATGTATTTATAGAAACCTCTTAAAGCACTGAGTTTTCGATCAATAGAAGAATTATCATCTTTTTTCGTATCTTTTAAATACATTAAAAAGAAGCGAATATCACTATATTCAATTTCTTTAAAATCAAGTCCTTCACTATGAATATAATCTAAGTATTCTACAATATCATTTTCATAGCTAGAAATCGTATAATCAGAATAATTCTTTTGGTACTTCAAATAGTCTAAATAACTACTTAGTTCCTTGATCTTCTCTTCTCTTTTGAAATTCTGTTCCATGATTATCACCAAACAATCTTCCTTCATAATCATGATATAACTGACACCAGTTATAAACACGATCTAGTAAATCAGGCTGATTCTTTAATAATTGTATCATGTCTTGTTGTCCTTGTCGAATTCGTTTTTGAGAAATACCATTCTCACAAGCTGATTCCAATAAATCACGTTGAACAAAGAATAAACGTAATTGTAATAAAACAGTTTGTGGAAGATTCATAAATTTTTCTAAATCATTTCCTCTATACTCAGCGAAAGCTGAACGATTAAAGGATGCTTGTCCATTTTCAATCGTAATCGTATCACTTGGTAAATGTTCTAAAGAAGTCATAACTTCTAATAGTTTATCTTCATCATAAGATCCAGGTCTCTCAACACCCATATCAAAGAAACTCATTTGATTTGGATCATAATTTGGATCCGTAACATCTAATAATTTTTCATCTAATAAACTACGATACATGATATCACTTATATGAGCATATCTTGTATTATGTCTTTTGGTTGCTTCTACTACATTACGAATTAATGGATAAGAAGTTCTTGCCCATCCACCATCACGATATTTCATACTAGATAAGTTTTGACGAGTAAAAATAAAATACTTCGCATACTTTTCAAAAATACCAGTTTGTCCAGAAACAACTCTTTCATATAAAAGTGGATCTCTACGCATTTGATCTGCAAAAGAATCTAATAAGTGATCAATTAAATATTCACTTTTTGTAATTTGTCCTTTTCGAGAGTTTTCCGCAATATCTCTTACAATATTATGTTTCGAAAATAAAGCTTCTTGTTTGGTTAATGTAACCTCTCCATTTGCTCTTCTTTGATGAACAATAAAGAAATCCGTATCTTCATCAGGAAGAACTCCATCTTCTCTCAAAGTATCCTCTAACTCATATTCATCTTTAAAATCGGTCGTATATAAATCAATTTCTTCTAAAGAATGTCCTCTTTTACCACCAAAAGGAACAACTTGAAATTGATTCGTTAAACGATTTCTCGCAATTAAAAAATATTCATTGGTTTTACCCATATAATCCCCCTCTTTCACACACGCTACATTATACCATATTTCCTTAAAAATTGCAAAAAAAAGAGGACTAATCCTCTTTATAATCACAACTAGAACACCTAATTGTTCCATTCTTTTCTGTAAGCATTTCTCCACATTCAGGACATTCTCTTCCAATTGGTTTATCCCAATAAGCTGTCTGACATTTTGGATAGTGATTACATCCATAGAAAACTTTACCTTTACGGCTCTTCTTCTCTACGATCTTTCCATCACATTTAGGACAATCACATACTTCAACAACTTCTGCCTCTTCTTTTGGAATATACTTACAAGTTGGATAATTGCTGCAAGCAACAAACTCTCCATATTTACCTTTTCTCTTTACCAAAGGACTACCACAGTTAGGACAAACTTCTCCTGTTTCTTCAGCAGGTTTCTTTTCCATCGTCTTAAAAGCATCTTGTACCATAGGTTCAAACTTTTGATAGAAATCATCTAACACTTCATTCCAAACCATATGTCCTTCTGCAATCTCATCTAAGTCAGTTTCCATTTCACTCGTATAACTTGTATTAATAATGCCACTAAATTTTTCTTGAAGTTTATCCGTAGATTCAATACCCATACTAGTAGGTTTGAATTTCTTATCTTCTAGTGTTACAAAATCATGACTCTTAATCGTATCAATGATCGTTGCATACGTACTCGGACGACCAATTCCTAATTCCTCCAACTTCTTAATCAAAGCAGCTTCTGTATATCGTGCAGGAGGTTGTGTAAAATGTTGTTTCTTTTCAACATCCTCCGTAATCTTTTCTTCCCCTACTACAAAATCAGGAATCTCTTTGTTTTCTTTAGATTCATAATCTCCATATACAATTAAATAACCATCAAAAATGATAATACTTCCAGTTGTTTTAAACGTATATCCATTATTATCAAGAATAACGGTTGTTTGATCAAGTACAGCATCTGCCATTAAACTAGCCATCGTTCTTTTATAAATCAAACTATATAATTTAAATTCATCATTACTTAAATATTGTTTAACTTTTGTAGGTTCTCTTAAAACACTCGTAGGTCTAATACCTTCGTGAGCATCTTGAACATTATCATTTTTCTTAGCCTGTTTGACATAACCAACATATTGCTTTCCATAGTTTTCTTCAATATATTTCATCGCAGGTCTAACAAAATCATCACTTAAACGAATAGAATCCGTTCTCATGTATGTAATAAGTCCGACTGTCTCAGATCCTAAATCAATACCTTCATATAGTTTTTGTGCTAAACTCATCGTCTTACGAGCAGGAAAACCTAACTTCGTAGAAGCCTCCTGTTGCAAAGTAGAAGTTGTAAAAGGAAACTTACTCTTTCGAGAACCCTTTTTCTTTTCTACATTACGAACCAAGTATTTCTCACTGATGTTATTTAAAATCTCATCTGCTAATTCTTCACTTGGAATACGATCATTATCTTCTTTAATGGTCTCATCAAAATAATCCGCATCAAATTTTTCAAAATGAGCGGTAATTGTCCAATACTCTACTGGATTAAAAGCTTCAATTTCTCTTTCACGATCAACAATTAATTTTAAGGCAACACTTTGTACACGTCCGGCACTTTTTGCCCCTATTTTTGCCTGTAATAATTTACTAAGTCTAAATCCAATAATACGGTCAAGGATTCTTCTAGTTTCTTGACTCTTTACTAAATGATCATCAATAACCGTAGGATTACCCATTGCTTCTAAAACTTTATCATGCGTAATTTCATTAAATAATACACGTTTATATTGATTATCTTTAATACCTAACGTATCTTTTAAATGCCAAGCAATAGCTTCTCCTTCACGGTCTGGGTCGGAAGCAAGATAAACCATATCACTTTCTTTAACATCTTTCTTTAAGTCTTTAATAACCTTCTCTTTTCCTTTAATAGGAACATAAGTAGGTTTAAATCCGTTCTCAATATCAACCCCTAAACCTAAATGTCCAGAAGTTGCTAAATCACGAATATGACCCTTAGAAGATACAACTTTAAAGTCTGGTCCTAAATACTTTTCAATCGTTTTACTTTTACTAGGACTTTCCACGATTACTAAATTCTTTGTCACAGAATCCCTCCAGTCATTAATAATTTATACTCATAAAAATTGCTTTTGTCAACAACATTCTATTTATATTATTTGTAAAATAATATAGATTTTACATCTTTTCTAAATAATCTTTGACCGGTCCATAACTTCTTCTATGTTCCGGAATGATTCCATACTTTTCAATCGCATCTAAATGCTTTTTCGTAGGATATCCCACATTATGTTTAAAGTCATACATCGGATATTTTTCATCTAATTCATATAGCATATGATCTCTTGTAACTTTGGCAAGAACACTTGCAGCACTAATCGTAATGCTTCTTAAGTCTCCTTTAATAATAGGTTTAACAGGAATATCCATATCTAATTTCATCGCATCTGTTAAAACATACTCTGGTTTCGGATTACATTGATTGATGGCTTCAATCATAGCCTCTTTCGTTGCTTCATAAATATTAATCTCATCAATTCTTTTTTCAGATACAATTCCTATTCCATAACTAATGGCTTGTTTTTTGATTTCTTCATAAAAGTATTCTCGTTTTGCTTCACTTAGCTTTTTACTATCGGTAAGTCCTTCTAAAGAAAAATGTTCTGGTAAAACAACACAAGCTGCCACAACAGGTCCCACTAAAGGACCACGTCCTACCTCATCTACTCCACCAATGAGAGTATAACCTTTTTGTCGTAACTCTCTTTCATTTTGATAAGTATCTTCTAAATCCATTTGTAATTGTATTTTTTTCAATATACTTTTATCCTGACAAATATTTAAGAATTTTTCTAACTTCATAAAATGATATCCATGAATTTCTATATAAGGATCCGTTGACTCAATATAGTCAATGGTATCTGTCTCTTTCAAAATACCCTGACATACTAAACTAGCATCTCCTACAATCAATACTTTTTCTTTATCAAGATTCATCGTATCTAATTTTTCAAATATTTCTTTTTTCTTCATATGATACACCTATATTTATTGTGACAAGAAAAATGATTTAATGCAAGAAAAAAGAATTGTTAATCAACAATTCTATGAATCATATCTTTTCGATCCTGATCAAATTGACGATAATACTCAAACTTCTTTTCAGGCATTTTCATATTTCTTCTTGAAAAAGCATCTCGCACAACATATTCTAAATCGACTCCTAAATAAGAAGATAAAATATCTCGAAAGACAGGATACTTTCGAATAAATTCTTTGCAGTCCTCTATTGTCTTAAAAGAATACAAATCTCCAAAGCATATATCTCCTTCATTTAACCACTGTGGATCAACCGAATATTGAAAATCAAAAAGTGGTGCTAAACGAACACGATGACTAGGATCTTCTTCAAATTCGTAATTAAATGCATAACGATCTGTTTGCCCCATATAAATATCAAGAGCTAACATTTGAAGCATATCCATACATAATTGTTTTTTGTTTTCTTCATCTTTCGCAACCGTCAATATCTTTTCAAACAATTCTGGATCATCTTGAGAAAATCCATATTGAACAGCACTCTTATAGGTACAGTCTGGTTCATGAAAGTTTTTAGAAGCAATTCGAAAGACAGAACAATACTTTTGTGCATATTCATACCATACAGGTGCTTTCAAATTATAAGGACCAATTCCCGCAATGAAATAATGAGCACAACGAATATTCTTAATTCGACATAACTCTTCTCCAATTAACTCCGCAGGATTAAATTGTTTTAAAAAATATTCTTGTGGTTTTTCTTTCTTACGAAACAAACTCTTTTTGGGTAACTGATTTGTCAAAACCCAAACAGGAGTTGAATGCGTAAGACATTCTTCTAAATGTACCATTATACTCTGTCAAAAGTAATAGGACCAAAGGCACCATTCTTAAAGTCCTGAAGGACAATAACCGATACCCTTTCGTAATCAACGACTCCCCCTCTTGACAATGCCCCCCTTTTCTTGCCAATAGCTTCATACGCTTCTATAAAATCTTCATCTAAAGATTCAATTCCGTAACGTTCTTTTAATCGTTCTGGATAATAATCATATAACTTCTTTAGAATAAAACAAGCAATCTCATCTTTGTTTAATATCTCTTCCTTAATAGAAGAGAATGCCGCTAGTGTCTTTGCTACTTCTTGATCCTCTATCTTAGGCCATAAAATACCAGGAGAATCTAATAGTTCAATATCTTGATTGACACGAATCCAAGAAAGATTTTTCGTAAATCCAGGTGTATTTCCAACTCCAGCAGATTTCTTTCCCACTAAACGATTAATTAAAGTGCTCTTTCCTACATTAGGTGCACCCATAATTAATACTCTAGCAGCTCTTTCTTTCAATCCCTTCTTACTTCTTTCTAAATTGATTTCTTTCATCAATTCTTTTGTCATAGAAATAAGAGGAGATACATTACCACCCATCAAATCTAAAGTGACAACATTATAACACATTTCCTTATATTTTTCAACAATTTTATCGGTTTCAACCTTATCACATAAGTCATATTTTGTAAGAACTAAAATTTTAGGTTTATCTTTGATTAAATCATCGATATCAACAATCTTACTAGAAAGTGGCATTCTAGCATCCACAACTTCATAGACAATATCAATTAAATTTAATTGTTCTGATATTTCTCTTCTAGTCTTAGCCATATGTCCTGGAAACCAGTTGATATTCGTTTTATTTTCGTCCATAGAAATCACTTCCTAACGACTAAATTATAACATAAAAGAGTAGATTCCTCTACTCTATCTTCTTGAAATACTACTAATAATTTCAAAACTATTATCATGATTAAAGTACTCTTCTTTGTTATTATGGAAACTTACTCCATATTTAGTTTCTCCATATAATGCCGTATTATAAACCAATTCAGTCTGTTGGAAATAACGAGTTCCTCCTCTTTTATATTCAAACGAATAACCTCTTAGATCTTGATCTAAATAATAAAATTTATCATAGGATGAAAGTGTCATCGTAGTATATGTTCTCGCAATATAATTCATCTTAATATCATCACTATTAGTAAATAGATTTTGTTTAAAATCATAGTGTTCTTCATAGAACTTTATCATATCGACAGAATCATGAATATTATATTTTTCAAGTAAAGAATAAGGATCTAACCAAGGGAAAATAGTAGAACGAATTCCTAGTTGTTCCATATTGCCAATATCAATAGTGTGATAACAAATTAAAATCATAGCATCAAAGTTATCTTGATCTTCTAATCCTTTGACATATGGCTCACAATCATTCATAACATAATGACTTTTTGCTCTATCTGTAACTAATTCAAAACCCTCAGGAATATAAATATTTAAGTTATTATCTAAAGCAGATGTATTGGCTAAAGAATTATTCTTTATTTTAATCGTTTCAATATTTTGATTTACAGGGAAACTATTGTCTTCATGTATCGTATAATCTTTATAATATAAATAAGCAATAAATGCTT
>CAMIXP010000067.1 GCA_946402785.1 uncultured Caryophanales bacterium
CATTTTTAAATCCTTCTGGGAATAATGGACGCATTGGTCTATCAATCATTCTTGCTGCTAATGTGGCAGCTTCACTTGGTCTACCTTCTCTTTTGATAAATCCTCCTGGGATTTTACCAACTGAGTATAATTTTTCTTGATAATTTACTGTTAGTGGGAAGAAATCACTTAGTAAGTTAACATTTTTTGAAACAACTGCTGCTGTTAAAATAACGGTATCATTATAACGAACTAATACAGCTCCATCTGCTTGTTTAGCAAGTTCTCCGTTTTCAACAACGATTTTTCTTCCATAGAAATCTAATTCATATACGTTCTTTTTCATTTTTACCTCTTTCTCTAAAAAAAATAGACACTAAAAAATGTGTCTACTTTCTTAAACCTAATTTTTTAATTACTTCACGATAACTTGGAAGATCTTTCTTAGCTAAGTATTGTAACATATTTCTACGTTGTCCTACTTTCTTTAATAATCCTCTACGAGAATGATAATCGTGAGTATGTACTTTTAAATGTTCTGTTAATTCATCGATTTCTTTTGAAAGAATTGCGATTTGAACTTCTGCAGAACCTGTATCATTTTCATTCTTTGCGAATTCTTTAATGATCTTAGCTTTTTCATCTTTTGTTAAAGCCATCATTAACACTTCCTTTCTATAACATATCATTCACCATAACTACGTAAAAAGTCGGAAATTCTTTAAACCTAGAAACGGTAAGCAATATGTATTATACTATGTCCCTTTTAAAAATGCAAGTAATTATCTTCTATGTTCTTGTTTTTCTTCTGTTTCAACTGGTGTTCCATAGAATGCTGATAAGTAAGTTTCATATTCTTCATCTGATTCATAGATTCCTCTTTCACGAGGTTTAATTAAATTCTTGCTAGATACTTTTTCCATCGTTTCTTTTGAGAATACACGATTATAGTAATCTCTTAAATAGTCTACATAAGCATCGTCAGATTCATGAATTCCTCTTACACGTGGTTTTTCTATTTTGGTTCCAGGAATATAATTCTTTGTTTCTTCTTCATGTTTAAATACACTGTCATAGTATCCTTCTAGGAATGCTACATAGTGTTCTTCTGTTTCATCTGGCTTTCTTGAACGTGGTTTTCTATAGGTTGTTCCAGGAATAAAATCATCTTCTTGTTTGATTGGCTCTTGTACTGGAGCTTTTTCTACTTTCTTGTCTTCTTCTTTTTCAAATTCGATACTTACATAACGAATTGAATATGGTGCATATGGATTATTACTATTATTGATAATATTAATTGCTTGAACTGGATCTATTTCATATACAACCATATTATTTAAATAAACAGTTAAACCTGTTCCTTCGATATGGAATCTTTCTAATACTTCTCCTGTTACAAAAGCTCTTCCAGAATCATCGATATCACGGAAGATTTGAATCTCATCGATTGGATGCTCTTTTGTTCTTTTTGCTTGATCGCTTATGTGGTCTGTTAATTCATTATCAAAGTCAAAGTTTTGATATTGAATATGATATGGAGCATATTTATTTTGAGCATGATCAATAATATACAATGCTACTTCTTTTCTAATTTCATAGATTTCTACTCCATTATCTAATAAGATTTTGTATTCAGGCATTGGTAAATGAAAATGTTGTAAGGTTTCTTCTGTTACGAAAACCCTTCCCATATCATCAATGTCACGATAAATAACAACTTCTCTAGGGATTTGTTTTTTATCTTCTACAAATTCAAATTCTTTTATATTTTCTTTTGATTCTGGCATATTATCCACTCCTCATATCTTCTATAATTTATTTTAACATAAATGATTGATAAATATCTACAAAAATTGTTTTTTGTTACACTTTCTTTTCAAAACAATTAGTCAATTAGACATTTGAATTGCTTGAAAATCTTTTTTTTACTTTTATTTTGTGGTATTTTATAATTGGTGAGAATATGAAAAAGATATGGAATAAATTACCAATACTTATTAGAAGTGCTGTTACAATCCTTCTATTTTATTGTTCTGTTGTTTTTCAATATATACCTGTTCTTTTATTTCATATTTCTCGTAAATCTCTAGCAGGTAATTTGAGAATGGGAGCTTTGCTTTCTACGTTCTCTTCTTTCATTATCTTGTTTATTATTCTTCTTGTTTATCAAAAAGATTTAGTGGATGAATTTCATACATTCCGTATTAAGTTCAAACGAAATGTCTCTATAGGGGCTACTTGTTGGGGTGTTGGATTATTTATTATGATGGTTGCTAATTTAATCATCATGTATGTATTTCATTCAGAAGGGGCTAATAACGATACGATTGTTCGTTCTTTGATTACAGCATCTCCTGTTATTATGGGTCTTGATGTATGTATTTTAGCACCTGTTATTGAAGAAGTTGTTTATCGTAAAAGTTTAAAAGATGTTTTTGATAATTCCTTTGCGTTTATCTTTGCCTCTTTCTTATTCTTTGGACTTGCTCATGTTATGTCTATGGCAAGTACTTTTACGGATTGGTTATATGTTATTCCCTATGGTGCTTTTGGAGCAGCATTTGCTTATGCTTATTCCAAAACAGATACCATATTTACATCGATTTTATTTCATATGATTCATAATACCATGGTATTCTTATTAGTATTATTCTTATAGAAAGGAGTATCTTATGAACATTGTCAGTAGTTGTAGCGACTACGCAATGGTGTCCGTCTTATCGGTTGTGAAGAGAATGTTAAGTCTCTTTCAAATTATTGCACCTATTTTGTGTATCGTTAGTTTACTCATTACTTTTTTCAATTTAGTACGAGATCCTGATAATAAGAAAACGTTAGTGAAAATTAAAAATACACTTCATGCTTTATTTGCTGTTTTCTTTGTACCGGTTGCTGTAAATGTCGTATTTGGTATGTTAGATGATTCTACTCCTATCAGTTCTTGCTGGGAAATGGCAAATCATACATATCACGCTCCTGTCTATATACCGGTTGATGATCGAGATAAATATCAATTTTTAAGTGATCCTTCTAGTTATGAAACTGGTAAACATAAAGAGGATGGAAATACTACTACCTCTTCTAGTAATACGACTTCTCATAGCCCTGTTACTGAATTAATCTATTATAGTCAGTTAAGTCACAAGGATGTACCTTTTTGTTCTAGTGGTAAAACAGTCGCAGAATCTGGATGTGGAGCTACTTGTTTTGCGATGATTGCTAGTTCTTATTCAAACTCTGCTTATGATCCACAAGTGGTCGCTAATTGGTTTTGTAAGAATAAATTTTCTTTATCCGATGGTGGTTTAAATGAGGATGCTGTTTCTGCTCCAGATACACTTGCTCACTTTGGTTTAAAAGGACAAGTCCTATTTGATAAAACGAATCAATCTGGTATGAATTATGGTACTAGTTATAATTCTGCAGAAGGTTCTGCTATTCTAGGAGCTGTTCGGGCTGGAAAAGCTGTTATGTTAGGTGTTCCTGGACACTGGATTGTTGCAGGTGTTCATGAAGATTGTTCTAGTGATCAAATCTACTTGTATAATCCATCCAGAATTACATCCAATGGTTGTTATACTCCACAAGAATTATTCAGTTATACCTATAATTATAGTGATCGCTGTTCTAATAAAAGATGGTGCGGTTGGGATGTAGCCATCGCTCTATCGAATTAGGAGGTGCTGTATGAAAAAAGTATTATTCTTACTTCTTGGATTATTCCTATTAACTGCTTGTTCTTCGAAAGAACAAAAATATGATGTAAACACCATTTACTATGATTTAAATATTAGTAATTATTACCAAGAAAACATTACTTTTACTTTACCAAGTAATGCTTATGAATTAGCTGTTCACAACAAAGAGGAACAACAATATGATTCGATTGAATATATCTTATTGCTAGATAATTTCTCTAGACCAATCCAAAATAACTTATATACTTTATATGGAAAAAGAATTTCTCAATTAGAGAATGCCATTGAAGTTGATTTACAATTTGATTACTTGGAAAAAGATTTTGTTCATTCGAACTATATGAATACTTGTTTTGAAAAAGCTAATATTCGTGATGAAGATGATTTCTTAGAAATTAATCTATCTGGTAAGTTCTATTGTCTACAAGATAAAATGATTACCATTCATGTGGCATCCGCCTATTCTCAAGAACAAACGAATGGTACTAGACTTAATGATGGTTCTTATGAATGGGTTATTAATTCTAAGAATCAAGATGATGTGGATATTTACTACAAAGTGTATCGAAATAAAAAAGCCATGTCTACGGCTTATGGTACGATTTCGAAACAAACCATTGATACAGATAAGATTGCACTTATTGAATTCTTCATTATTGTAGCAATCTTGATTGCAGGATATATTTTCTATAAACATCTATATCAGAGAATGCAACCTACTGTTAAAAAGAGAGTCAAAAAAAAGAGGTAGTTATCTACCTCTTTTTATTTGTTTATCGATATATGCAATTGGAAGACAGATTAGAATTTCAATTCCAATCGTAATAAAGTATTTATTCCAATAACCATCTTGTATGACTTGATATAAATACATTAATGTATAAATCATGTAATAGATGACTAAGGAGAACAAATAATTTAAATATACTAATGCATAAGGACTTCTGGTGTTATTTAATAAGAATACATAAATGGTTAAGTTAACAATCTGGCTTACTACATATCCAAAGAAGTCTCCTAATAAGTTGGATAAAACTAATCCTTTTCCCATTGCGAACTCCATAGTAACAATGAAACCAACAAAGATAACTGCGGATATCGCAATAGCCGCCATAGCTTTCTTATAATCATATTTCTTACAAATATAATTCGTTAAGAAATAGGTTCCAGGTATTAAGAATATATTATAACCGATATAACTCCCCATCAATTGAAATTTATAACTTTTGATGGATTGAATTAGAATTGTTAATGTTGTTAACAACAAAATATAAATCCAACAATCATTATATTCTTCTTCTAGCTGTTTTTTCTTCATCAAAAACACCTCATCTTTTTATTCTTTTTCTTTTATTTCTTTTATAAGATTATCAATATGTTCTCCATAAGCAATGGATTTATCATAGATGAATCTTAATTCAGGCGTATGTCTTACTTCTACCCTTTCTGCTAATTTTGTTCTGATAAAAGGGGCTGCTTTTTCTAAAGCCATTTGCGTTGATTCTTTTTTTTCTTGATCTAAAACGGTGTAATATACTTTTGCGAAGCTTAAATCATTTGTTACTTCTACTCCTGTAATTGTTACAAACTTAATATCTTGATCTTTTACTTCTCTCATTAAGATGGTACTAATTACTTCTTGGTAGTTATGATTTAATCTTTCAATTTTAATACTTGCCATTTTATCGCCTCCTTTATTTTTTTTCTTTTAAATATTGTCCTTTCAAAGTATGTCCAGGGAACTTTTTTGGATACACCATATCCATAATTTCAGGATCGATAAACTGATGTTCTACGGTATCATAGATACTTCTTAAGGTATATCCTTGTTCACAAGGAAGGAAAACTGCAATCGCATCTTTTCCTTCATTGATTTCGATGATTTCTTCTGGATGTTTCATATATTGTGTAATATCCATGTGTAATACTTTTTGTTCTTTGATTCCTTCTAAAGGACTTTTTACATAGCGAACACCTACATTCATAAAGCCTTCTTCTGCTACATATTCAAGCAAGGCATTATCATTTAAATATTCGCTTTCTAATACTAAACGTTTTCCATCTTCTCTAATTGTTTTTCTCATATGCCACTATTTCTTGATTTCTACTAATTCGTATACTTCAATGATATCTCCTTCTTTATAATCTTGACAGTTTTCTAGTGTCATACCACAGTCCATATCCTTTTTAATCTCTTTTACTTGATCTTTTTCATGTTGTAGGGAACTAACTGTTCCATTATAAACAATTATATCATCTCGAATCATACGAGCTTTTGCATTATTTTTGATAATACCACTTGTTACATGGCATCCTGCGATTAAACCTACTTTAGAGAATTTGAAGATTTGTCTTACTTCTGCTGTACCTAATACTTTTTCTTCAAATTCTGGTTCTAGCATTCCTTTCATGGCATTTTCCATATCTTCTACTACTTTGTAGATAATGTCATATGTTTTAATATCAATTCCATATTGTTTTGCTGTATCCATTGTAGATGCATTTCCACGTACATTGAATCCAATGATAATGGCATGAGAAGCACTTGCAAGTACGACATCGCTTTCTGTAATAGCACCTACACCTCCACGGATAACGGATACTTTTACGCCTTCTACATCAATTTTCTCTAATGCATTTCTTACAGCTTCTAAAGAACCATTTACATCTGCTTTTAATACGACATTGATTTCTTTTTGACCTTCTTTGATTCTTCCAAATAAGTCTTCTAATGTCATACCACTGAAGTTGGTATCTGCTTCTTTACTTCTTAAACTTCTTTCATGAGCAATTTCTTTTGCTTGTTTTTCAGATTCAAATGCCATGAATTTATCACCAGCACTTGGTACTTCTGAAATACCGGTTACTTCTACTGGAATGGATGGTTTTGCTTCGATAATATTGTTTCCTCTATCATCTTTTAAAGTTCTTACTTTACCAGCAAAGTTACCAATAACGATAGGATCTCCTAAACGTAATGTTCCATTTTGAATTAATAGGGTTGCAACAGAACCTACTTTTGAATCTTTCTTAGATTCAATAACTGTTCCTGATGCATAACGATTTGGATTTGCCTTATATTCTTGCATTTCAGCTACTAATAGAATGTTTTCTAATAATTCATCAATTCCAACTCCTGTTTTAGCGGAAATCTTATTAACAATAATATTTCCACCCCATTCTTCTGGAGTTAAACCATTTTCTACTAATGCCGTCATAATTCTATCTGGATTTGCTTCTGGCTTATCAATTTTGTTAATAGCAACTATAATTGGTACTCCTGCAGCTTTTGCATGGTCAATTGCTTCTACTGTTTGTGGCATAATTCCATCATCAGCAGCAACAATGATAATTACGATATCGGTAATA
>CAMIXP010000068.1 GCA_946402785.1 uncultured Caryophanales bacterium
ATGATACAATAAATAATAGAAGGTGAAGGATATGTGTTCTAGTGAAGAGGTAATTGTTTTTATAGTCATCTTTAATAGAATTTTGAATCTGATTCGAATTGTTGCGCCTATCTTGTTAATGATTACATTAGCGATTGATTTTATTCGAGGTGTATCGAATCCAGATGATAAGAATCTAAAAAAACGAATTAATAATAAATTACTTGCGACATTTATTTTGTTTGCGATACCTACTTTAGCTAGAGCAACTATCTATATCGCTACCAATAATTCTTCTTGTTTAGAGGAAGAACAAATTTATCAAATTAATGAACATTATAATCCTTTTCAAAATGTAGAATATATTGAAGTTGATCCTGATCGTAAAAGAACAAAAATAATACAAGATCCATCTGATTATGAAAAGGGTACTCCTAAGAGTGGAATTACTTCTCCTACTGTTGGGGCTGTATCCGATGGAAATGCGGTTTACTTTTTAAATGTTGGGGCTAGTACTGATGCTATTATTATTCAAGATGGAGAACATTTTGGTTTAATTGATACGAGTTTAAAAGGAAAAGGTCAATTCATTGTGAATCAATTAAAAATATTGGGAGTAAAAGAATTAGATTTCTTACTCATTACCCATTCTCATGCGGATCATGTTGGTGGATATAATACGGTTATGAGTAACATTCCTGTGAAGACATTAATCATTAAAACAGATGGTGCTTTATATCCTGCTCATGAAAGTACATATTCTAATATTATTAAAACAGCTCAATCTAAAGGTACTACTGTTTGTAATGGTAATAGTCCTCCTTGTCAGAATTTTAATTTAGGTAATATTAATTTTAAATTATATAATACAAGTTTCTTTAGTGCATCTTCCGTATCAAGTAATAATCGTGGAAGATTTGATAACGTTAATAGTTTATGTGCTGTTGCGACTATCAATGGAAGAAGAATCTATTTCTCTGGTGATATAGGAAACTACTTTGGAAAGAATCAAGAATCGATTGTAGCGAAACAAATAGGAGATATTGATATTTATAAAGTTGCTCATCATGGATATGTTTCTTTCAATAATCATCAAGATGCTCTTAATGCTTTAAAAGCAGAATATGCTGTTGTTACGAATACTAGAGGTCCTGCAGCTACTGCTATTAGTAGAGTTAAAAAAGCTAATTCTAATTTTATTAAAACCTATTATACTCCGGAAGGAACGGTTACTCTTACGATTAGTACTTCTGGTGAAATACAATTTAAACAATAAAAAAGCAATCCTTTGATTGCTTTTATTTTGCATATATTTTTAAATCTACTTCTACTGTCCAATCGGCACCTTCGTCATCAAATACATATTTTTCTCCCCATGAAGATACGATTGTTTGTCCACCATCTGTCGATACGACTGATACACAATGTGGTTCTATATCACTTGAAATAGAATATTTTTCTCCATCTTCTTCTTTATAGAGAGTAAATTTTTCACTTGCAAGTATGTCTCCTTGTTCTAATTGAAGATTATTTTTTTGTAATACAAGTTTCGATTGGATACCGTGTGTCTTTAGAAATTCTACTATGTGTCCAAATCTAATATCTACTGGAATTCCTAACGTTTTACTTTCATCTGTTGCTTTTTCAGATTTTTGATATAATTCTCTTTCTCTATCACGTATTCTAATAATTTCTTGTACTTCATCCATTGTAAGATTATGATTTAATAATGGTCTATTTCTATATTCTTCACTATAGATATATCTTTGATATTCTATGTCTGCTATTGTTTTAGCAAACATTGCTTTAAATTCGTCTTTCTTTTCTTGACTATAATTTGGATAAAGAGAAGAAAAGTTAAAGAACTCTAATACGAAGTACTCATAATTGAAATCTAGCTTTCCCTCTTCATCCACTTTATACATAGGATATCCAAATATTTTTTCAAATTCTTTTTCTTTTCCTTCAAAATGTTTAAAAACTTTATTTGCAATTGCGACATATCCACATCCGGATGCTGTTATTGCTTTAAAGTATTGATGATAGAAATCCATAGCAGCTTGTTCTGATTCAAATTCTTCTACTGGGAAACACTTTTGCATTTCATTCCAGATATATGGATCTTTTATTAAGTTTTTATAGTTTCTTTCAAAAGTTCTTTGATCTCCACCGTACTGTCTCGATGATAAATTCTTTTCATTAAAAATAGATATTTTTTCTCCATCTTCTACCGTCGTTGTATGATGATTTAATAAAATATTGAAATCATCTACAATCTCTAGTTTTCCTTCTTCATTGATACGATAATATTGTCTTTCGTTGGCGGCATGTGCTTCTGTTGCTGGCAGATTTGAAAGTGCTTGAACTAGTAATAGCATGAATGCTATTTTTCTAAGATTTCTTTTTTTCATAAAAATCAACCTTACCCCATTTATCGGCTCACTATTATACTAAAAATGGGCTTAAAAGTCAAAAAAAGCAGATAGAAACTATCTGCCTTTTCCTTATTTCTGAAATTGTTTTTGATCGGTTGTAGGAACTACTCTTTTTCCTAAACCAGCTACTAGTGTAATATCAAATGGTTCTCCCATAAGAATCATTTCTTTGAATTCTTCAAATGTTCTTGGACCATTAAATACTAAACCATTCTTTTCTGCAGAAGAAACAAGTCTTCCATAATTGATGAAACCTTGTCTACTACTTACATATCCTCTATCTCTATCATTTACTACTTCATCTCCAGAGATACAATCTGCTCTTCCTGTATAGTAGCGAACGATACCTTCTACTGGAACAGCATCTTCTCTAATGTGTTGATTGGCATCTACGTACTTACCATCAAACATTAATCCTAATGATAGATCCATGCTTAGAGTATCAAAATCATCTGGTAAATCTCTTGCATATTGTTCATTGATATTGTATAAAACTTCTCCAATAGGATCGAATGCATCAGAATCATTGGCATATTTAATCATTGGAGTCATATAGTTTTCATCAACTCTTACTTTTCCATCGTTGAATCGACTGATATAAGCAACACCATTTTTATTTTTAGATTCCTTCATTCTATCTAATAATGATTTCTTTAACATAAAACCCTCCTTCTATATATTTCGTTTGATCGGCCTACAAACAGTTTTGTATTATAATGATTTTTATGCTATAATAAAAATACATATTTTTCATGATATGTATAACTTTTGGTTATGGGTGATTTTATGAAAACTAATTTAGAATATTATCGCGTTTTTTATGTTGTCGCTAAGAACAAAAATATTACACAAGCAGCGAACGAATTAGTAGTATCTCAACCGGCTGTTAGTAAGAGTATTAAAGCCTTAGAAAGAGATCTTGGTACGACTCTTTTTAACCGTAATAAAGATGGTGTTTTGCTTACGAGTGCTGGGGAAGTTTTGTTTGAAAAAATCAAACAAGCTATGGAATTAATTGAGTCTGCTGAAGAGGATTTAGATAGTTTAAATCATATGGAAAAAGGTACCATTCATATTGGTGCCGGAAATACGATTATGCAGAGATATTTAATGCCTTATATTAAAGAGTTTCATGAGTTATATCCAAATATTAATGTGATTGTTCATACGGTTGTAACTCCTGAACTATTTAAAAGAGCTCAACTTGGTTTAGTCGATATTGTTTTTACCCATCTTCCTAATAATGTACCAGATGATTTTGAAACGATTCCATTAAAGAAATTACATGATATTTTTGTTGTGAATCGAGATAGTAAATGGAGAGAAAAAACAATTACGAAAAAAGATCTTTCTAAGCTACCACTTGTCTTATTACCTTTTGATGCTTCTAACCGTAAGAACTTTAATAAGTTCTGTCAGTCTAATAATATCGTGATTCATCCTTTGATGGAGATTGGTAATGATTTGATTATTGAAGACTGTGCTTTAAATGGATTAGGTGTTGGATTAGTTGTAAAAGAATATGTTCAAAATAAGATTGATCAGGGTGAGTTATTTGAGTTAAATACAAACTTTAAAATGAGTGAAAAAGATTTGGTTTGTTGCATTGAATCCAATCGAATGAACAACATAATCCTTAAAAACTTTGTCAATCTATTGAAATAGAGGTGTAAACCTCTATTTTTTGTTGACAGTTTAATTGATAATGGCTTTACATTATCCTATAATTATAATAGGTGATAATAGATGAAGAATAAGAAGTTTTTACTATTAATTATGTTGTTGTTCTTACCATTTGTCGTAAGAGCAGAAGAAATGACTTATGATGAAGCAAAGGAAGCTTTACAGCAATCCATTCAAGCATGGTATATGAGAGGTTATTATAGACAGTATAACTCTCCTAAGAATACCTATGTTCTTTTAAGACATCCGGAAGACGCTACTATACAAGATACAGGATATGCTGTATGTAGTGGTTTTACGAATGATGCCTGGATGGAAGCATTTGGTTTCCAAGGTCAAAACGATAACGTCGTTGGAGGACATCCTCCTGCAGGATCTGAAGCTTACACAAATGAAGCAAAAAAATATTTAGATGCTAAAGGATGTAAAACTTCTAAACCTGATGTTGCTGGATGTAAAGGTGAATTTCTTGTTTTTTATCAGAAAAAAGATGAAAGTATTCGATATGTTTATAATCCAAATGGATTAGAGACGAGTGAAGTATTAAAAGTATCAAACTTCGTTAAATTATTACAAGAAGGAGATATGGTTGCTTATAATGGACATGTTTCTATCGTATATGGTTTCAAATATGATAGTAAGGGTAAGAAAACAGATGCTTTACTATTCCAATCTGGAACTGGTGGAGTAAAAGTTTATTCTAAGATTGATCCAACCGAATATAAATTACGTCAATTGTTCTATTACAAAGCAAAGAAATCAGATACAAATGGAATATTAGATATTACAACAGCAGAAAACCCATATGAAGGTACTGTTAAATGGACTTGGTTTTCTACGTATTCTTCTTTTGTAAAAGATGGAAAAGTAGATTGTCAGAAAGATAAATGTTCTATTACAAGAGCTTACTATAAAGGCTCTGATGGAAAAGCAGTTTTCAATTATGATGTTACATGGCCACAAAATATACGTGCTAGTAAAGCAAGAATTGAAATGCCTGGTATTTATATTACAAAAACATCTTCTAAGTATGATAACAATAGTGTTACTTTAGGAGATAGTATTACTTATACAATTACGATTGTTAATAATAGTAACCTTGCAAAGGAAAAAGGAGAATCCAAAGCAAAGAAATATACAAACGTTCATGTTGTGGAAACGTTACCTGCTGAAGTAGAATTTGTTGCAGGAACTGTTGATAATAGTCCTGATGGTTCTTACAATGAAACGAATCGTACTGTTTCTTGGGATATTGATTCTTTAGCAAAAGGTGAAAAGATTGTATTAAAATACAAAGTTAAAGTTAAAAAAGAAGCTAAGAATATAGGTAAATATATTGAAGCAAATGGAAAAGTATATAAGAGTAATGTTAATAACTATATAACAACTGGTACTGTTCGTCATGAAATTATCAATTCTACTGCAGCTACAGATGAACAATATAAAACTTGTTATGAGAAAGAGAAAAAAGATGGTTATGAAGGATTAGCTTTAATTCAAAGAACTTATATCTGTGTATATGGGGAAGAAAAGTTAGACTT
Organism: uncultured Caryophanales bacterium; assembly: GCA_946402785.1. Lineage (GTDB taxonomy): Bacteria > Bacillota_I > Bacilli_A > RF39 > UBA660 > UBA3789. Next base: position 5,639 of record CAMIXP010000068.1, read on the forward strand.
CAACTTTAGAAAATTAGATTCTGAAGGAGCTCTTCCTTTAACAAGTTTCATTGTATTTTCAAGTGAAGCTGATGGAAAAGCTGCTAATCAAGTTCGCTTTAATATGAGTGGTGAAAGAAAAGTCTATGCTGATATGATCTTAAACAACTACTGGGGTGGAATTGAAGCATTCAATAATAATGGAACAACAATTTATAACCTTATTTCTTGGAGACATTCTGATACAAATAGTTATTTAGGTGATTTAAGTAGAGCAAAAACAATTGCTAGTGGTCACTTTAAAACAGGTGATGTATTAGTTTACTACAATAGTAAGAGTAAAACAAAAGAAGATCTTCGTTATACAAAAGAAAGCGGAACATATGCCTATATCTATATTGATGGTTCATTCGTAGGTATTAACCAAAGTGGTAAAGCTTCTGAAAGAAATATCTTTACGAAAAAGTACTATGAAGATAATAAAATTGATATGGCTAAGAACTTATACCAAGGTTCTTCTAGTTTATATGAATATGCTAACTATCAAACTTTATTTGGTAAAGATGCCTATGTAATCTTTAGACCAGAAAAAGTTATTACAGATACATCAAAGATTGTGATTAAAACAAATCCTACCAAGACTACTTATTATCAAAATCAAACTTTAAATTTATCTGGTGGAGTTATTACTGTTACGAGTACGGATGGTACGACAAAAGATGTTGCTATGACTGATTCTGATGTTAAAGTAACTGGTTATAACTCTACGAAAGTAGGAGAACAAACCATTACTGTTACTTATGATGGTAAGTCTGCTTCCTTCACAGTTACAGTTGTTGCTGTTGAAGTTACTTCTATTAGTATTAAAACAAATCCAAATAAATTAACTTACTACGTTGGTGATACACTAGATGTTACTGGTGGAGTTATCAATGTTCATTATTCCGATAATTCTACAAAACAATTTAGTATGAGTAATAAAAATATTACATTCTCAGGATTTAGTTCTACAGAAGCTGGTTCTAAAACCGTTACTGTTACTTATTCTGGTAAATCTGCTTCTTTCAATGTTCAAGTTAATGCTGTTGCTTTATCTACCATTGAAATTGAGAAGTATCCAACAAAATTAACGTATGTTTCTGGAGAGGATCTAGATTTAACAGGTGGTAAGATTAAAAAGACATATAATAATGGAACAACTCAATCTGTTAATATGTCAGATTCTACTGTTACAGTAACGGGATATAATAAAACGCAATTAGGTGCACAAACGATTACTGCTACTGTTGATGGAAAACATGTTACATTTGAAGTATATGTTAATAGTTCTACAGAAGGAGAAATGGTTATTGATAGTATCAGTGTTTATACAACT
>CAMIXP010000069.1 GCA_946402785.1 uncultured Caryophanales bacterium
TTGTAGACCTAATTCTACTGTAAGATAAGTTCTTTTATTTAAATCTTCTAGGTAATTGAGACACTCTTCTGTAATAGCATCTGGACGAGTTGCGATGTTTAATCCAACTACATCTTTTTGTTTTAGAATAGGTTCATATACTTTTTTTAGTTCTTCTACAGGTGCATATGTATTCGTACGTGCTTGAAAATAACCGATGTATTTTGCTTTTGGCCATTTTTTTAGCATCATTTGCTTGATCTCATTGAATTGTTTGACAATATGATCTTCTTTGTTTCCAGCGAATTCGCCACTTCCTGATTTTGAGCAATAGATACATCCTCCATATCCTACTGTTCCATCGATATTTGGGCATGAAAAACCAGCATTTAAACTGACTTTAAATATTTTTTCGTGAAATCTATTTTTATAATAGTAATCTAATGTATGATATCTTTTATTTGAATTCGAATATTGAAACATAGTAATCTCCTTGTCAAATCATACTGTATTCTATCATAAAGTGTAGTTTTTTACAACAAACTGTGGTATTATGATAATAGGTGATATACTTGAAAAAGATAAAGAGTGTACATGTTAAGCCTGTTTTTGCAACTGCGTTGAAAGTATTAGGATTTATCTTATTTCTTATTTTAGGTATATTCATCTTTTATCGTGTTCAAATAAGGGATTTGACAAAACTTGGTTATAGTGAAGTTGCTAGTAACCGTATTTTATTTTCTAAAAATAAACAGAAAGTAATGTCAATTGGTGAAAATAAAACGTTAAATCTTGCGTTTGAAAGTGATGATTTTAATGAGAAATATTTTCAAAATTATGCTAAAATAAAATATATAGAGCAAGATCATTTGATTCAAAATATTAACCAATTGTTAAAAGTTGGTTATAGTAATCAAGATATTAATATTATTTTGAGTCATGGTACTTCTGAGAGTGTAGAAGCGTTTGCAAAACGTGATAAGGTGCATTACTTAGAAGAGTTTTTCTCTTATGATTTTGCAAAATTAGAAAATTATGATCGTTATGTTCAATACTCCGATGAAACAGGAGAAGATGAGTTAGAGACTATTATCTATGTCAATTTGGATAATGATCAAGTTGATTATGATTATAGTGAGTTAGTTTCCAAATTCTCTTTGGATATGCTTGTAAATAAGCATCATCGATTAGATGAGAATTTTGCTCCTTCGGATTTAACTGTTATCGAAGAAGAGTATGCATCAGAAGCTGATATGCAGTGTAGTAGACTTGCGTTGAATGCTTTTAAAGAAATGTATCGTGCTGCTGAAGCAGAAGGATATCAACTTGTTATTAATTCTGCTTATCGTAGTTATCAAGATCAAGTTGATTTGGTTAATTTCTATTTCGATGCATATGGACAAGAGTATGTAGATAAGTATGTTGCAAAACCTGGATATTCTGAACATCAAACGGGATTAGCTTTTGATATTGGAAGTCGTAATTCTCGTACTTTTGCGAATTCAAAAGAATTTGTTTGGATGAAGGATAATGCTTATAAGTATGGTTTTATTATGAGATTTGATGAACGTTATGAAGATTTAACGGGATTCCGTAAAGAACCATGGCATTATCGATATGTAGGTAAAGATATTGCAAAATATGTATATGAACATAATAATATGTCATTAGAAGAGTACTATGTATTATTCTTAGATAAATAGAGGGTGATTATATGGTTTGTAAAAACTGTGGAGCCGATTTAAAACCAGGAATTAAGTACTGTCTTGAATGTGGTTGCTATTTAGATGATGATGATAATGACGAATTAGATGAAACTGGTGGAGATGTCACCACTAGTTATCAACCCGTTACTTTGAGAGAATCAAGTGCAGCAAGAAAAAGAAGAAGACTTAATTTAACTTTAACAGACTATTTGATCTATGCCGGTCTTTTAGTCATCATGATTGGATCTATTATTGTTATTATTGTGGCTGTTGTAAGAAATAATTCACAACCTAAACAACCTGTTGATCCAAACGCTGGTGTTATCGCTGACAAAATATTAACAATTGATAATTATAAAGCTACTGTACCTGGAAAATATAACTCTACGGTACAAGGATCTACTTTATATGTTTCTGATAATGTTAACTATACGTTCTCTTATCAGAATTCGTTAGAGAGTTTTGATTCTTATGTTAATGATCGTACAAAATTAGAAACTGATTTAGCTGCTAGTAAGTATGAAATTTTAACAACTAGTGAAAAAACAGTTAATTCTCGTTTGTTCTTAATCTATGAAATTAAAGTTAATGGTACGAAAAAGGTATTATATTTAACAAAAGGAAATGATTATTATACAACGATGGGTATCATTGAGATAATGACAAATGGTAATTGGGAAGAAGCTCTTCCAGTTATTGATATTATTAATAATTCATTGGAATTTGATAATTAAAAAATAGCAAGTAAAGTAAATGAAAAATAGTCTTTTTACTTGGCTATTTTTTTTTATTATGATATTATGTTATTAGAATAATAAGAAGGTGTTTGGTAATGTATCCACTTGGAAGGCAATTTGAAGTTGATTATTCAAAAGCTAAGAGTGATAAGAAAGCAGTAATACAAGGTAATCATTACCGTATTTCTGTTATTAGCGAACGTATTGTTAGACTTGAATATTCACCTAACGGACAATTCTTAGATAAACCAACTCAACTGGTAAGACGTAGAAATATCGGATTACCTGATTTTTCTGTGCGCCAAGATGCCAATGTTTTGGAACTTACTACGAAATACTTTACTTTGAGTTATATTAAGGAACAACCATTTGTAGGTACAAAAGTTGATCCTATGAAAACATTAAAAATTACATTACTTTCTCGTGATCGAGATCGTAGAAAAGACTGGTATGTAGGACATCCAGAAGCTAGAAACTTGCTTGGTAATATGGTTAGTGTGGATGTTAATATACCTTGGAATTTACAAAAAGGTTTATATTCGATTGATGGATTTGCATCCATTGATGATAGTTATAGTAAAGTGATTGAAGAAGATGGTACTTTAGGAAATGTACAACCTAATCACTTTGATATGTATGTCTTTATGTATGATAGAGACTTTAGACAGACTTTATTTGATTATTTTAAGATGACAGGTGCTCCTGCTTTGATTCCAAGATATGCTCTTGGAAATTGGTGGAGTAGAAATACCATCTACAATGATGAAAGTCTTCATAATTTAATTCGTAATTTTGAAAGGGAAACCATTCCTATTTCTGTTATGTTATTTGATCATGATTGGCATATTCGTAATACGGAGACCGAAAAGAAATTAAAAGTTGGATATACATTCAATACAGAATTGATTCAAGATCCAAAGGCTATGATTTCAGAATTCCATCGTCGTGGTATTCGTGTGGGTGTTGTGGTAAATCCTACCGGAGGTATTTATCCACATGAAACGTATTATCCACAAGCTAGTCAGTATTTGGGCGTTACAGATAATAGTGTCATCCCTTTTGATCCATTAAATCCTAAACATATCGATGTATTGTTTAAGATGTTCTTACACCCACTAGAAGCACAAGGAGTTGACTTCTTCTGGAATGATTCTACTGGTAATATGGATGTTACACAATTGTGGGCACTTAATCATTATATGTATCTAGATTCTGGTAGAAATAGTAATGAAAGAGCTATGATTTTAGGTAGAGGTGGTGTATTTGCTCCTCACCGTTATCCTGTTTTATATGGTGGATCTTCTGAGATTAGTTGGAAAGCTTTAAAACAACTACCATTCTTATATTTAAATGCTGCTAATATTGGAGTTTCTTGGTGGAGTCATGATGTTGGTGGTAACCACGGTGGTATTGAAGATGGTGAATTATACTTACGTTATGTTCAATTAAGTACTTTTGGTCCTATTTTAAGATTCCATGGTGCTCGTGGAAGATATTATAAAAAGGAACCATGGTTATGGGATGCTAAAACATTCAATATTGCCGCTAACTATTTACGATTAAGACATCGATTAATTCCATATATTTATACGGAAGCTTATAATTATACAAAATCAGGTGTACCTTTAATTCAACCTTTCTATTACAACTATATGTGGGTATATGATGATGATAATTATCGTAATCAATACTATTTTGGTTCTCAATTATTAGTATGTCCTATTTTGGAACCAAAAGATCCTGTCATGAATCGTTCCATTCATAAATTCTTTGTACCAGATGGTGTTTGGTATGACTGGGTTACTGGTAAAAAATTCCCTGGAAATAAGAAATATGTTTCATTCTTTAAAGAGGATGATTATCCAGTATTTGCTCATGCGGGAAGTATTATTCCTATTTCTAATAGAAGTGACTATAACAATATTGGTTTGCCAACCGATTTGGAAATTCAAATCTTCCCAGGTGTAAGTAATACATATACTTTATATGAAGATGATGGTGTTACTGCTTTATACCGTGAAGGATATTTTATTAAGACTTCTATCGACTATAACTACATGAGAGATAACTATACTGTTATTATTCGTTCTATTGATGGTAAGAGTGGTATTGCTCCTGAAAGACGTAATTACAAGATGGTATTTAGAAATACAAAACAAGCTGATAATGTCATTGTTTATTTCAATAATGAGAAGTTAGATTGCCAACACTATGTCGATGGTAATGACTTTATTGTTGAAGTTAAAGGAGTTCCTACGATTGGTCAGTTAACAATTAACTGTAAGGGAAAAGATATTGAAATTGATACGGTTCGTTTGGTAAACGATGAATTAGACAGTGTCTTGATGGACTTAAAAATTGAGACTTATTTAAAAGAAGATATTGCGAGAATTATCTTTAGTGATGCAACCGTTGATAAGAAGAGAGTTGGTATTCGTAAATTGAAGAAGAGCGGATTATCAAAAGAACATATTGGATTATTCTTAAAACTTCTTGATTATATGAGTGATATTTAAAAAACTAGAATTCTTTCTAGTTTTTTCTTGGAAAAATAAGAAAATATGTTATAATAAATATATCATTTTTGCGTTGACTGGGAAGTAGTAGCAAATCTTTAATTTTTAGAGAGTCTATGGTTGGTGGAAATAGATATGAAAAGATTGTGAACTTGTCTTAGGAGCAAATGGGTAATTCCGTTATCGATTAAGAGTGTATAGTCTAACTATGAATTAAGGTGGTACCGCGAGAAATCGTCCTTAAATTTGTAGTTTTTTTTTGGAGGTTTTATGCAAGAGATTATTTTGTTTATCTTAACATTTCTACTGCTCTATCTGTTATATCAGATTGTTTTTATAACGCCTCTAAAGAGTAAAAAGAAAAAGAAGAAGAAGGAAGAAAAAGAATTATTAGAAATTCGTTATTTAAAATCTAGATATCCTTTAGATTTTAAAAAGATACCGGAAAATCAAATCCTGCAACTGTGTGCGATTCTTTCTTGTTTGGATATGGCTATTACAGTTACGGTTGTATCCTTTGTTGAAAGTTTCTTATGGGAAATTGTTGTGGGAATAGTTGTATTAGTTTTATTAATTGTTAGTAGTTATCATTTAGTATATTTATTTTATAAAAAGAAGGGAATGGTTAAATCATGGAAAACATTAACAAAATAGAAAAGAAGTGGCAAGATTATTGGGATGAACATGAAACATTTAAATGTGAAACAGGTTCTTCCAAAAAGCCTTATTATATTTTAGTAGAATTTCCTTATCCAAGTGGATCAGGATTGCATGTAGGACATGTTCGTAGTTATACAGCACAAGATGCGATAGCGAGAATGATGAGAATGCAAGGATATAATGTTTTATATCCAATGGGATGGGATGCTTTTGGCGCTCCTGCTGAGCAGTATGCTATTAAGAATCATATTCATCCAAAGGAAGCTGTTCAAGAAAACATTAAGACTTTTAAAGCACAAATGAAATCAATTGGTTTCTCATTTGACTGGAGTCGTGAGTTTTCTACAACAGATCCAGATTATTATAAATGGACACAATGGCAATTCTTACAATTCTATAAACATGGAATGGCTTATAAGGATACGATACCAGTTAACTGGTGTCCTACTTGTAAGACTGTTCTTTCTAACGAAGATGCTGCTGGTGGTGTCTGTGAAAGATGTGGAAGCGTTGTTGAACAAAAAGAAAAGAGTCAATGGATGCTTCGTATGGGAGACTATGCAGAAGATTTATTAAAAGGACTTGATGATACCAATTTTGCTGATCGTGTTAAATTAGGTCAAATTAACTGGATTGGTAAGAGTGAGGGTGTTGAAGTAGACGTTGATATCGTAGGTGGAGGAAAGTTCTCTATCTTTACTACTTGTCCTGAAACGATTTATGGTATTACTTTCTTTGTTATTGCACCAGATGGAAAACTAATTAAAGAATTAATGGATCGTGTTGAAAACAAAGATGAAGTTAATGCTTATATTAAAGAAACAGCTACGAAGAGTGCTATGGATAGAACCGAACTTAATAAAGGAAAAACAGGTGTTGAAGTTAAGGGTATTAAAGCTATTAACCCTGTTAATGGTAAAGAGGTTCCTATTTTCTTAGGAGACTTCGTATTAGGTGATTATGGTACGGGTGCTGTTATGGCTGTACCTAGTCATGACCAAAGAGACTTTGAATACGCAAAAGAACATAATCTAGAAATCATTCAAGTAATTGATTGTGGAGATATTTCAGAACATGCTATTGAAAAAACAGAATATATGGGTCATGGATATAAGATGATGAATTCAGAAGAATTCGATGGTATGACAGTAGATGATGCTCGTGTTGCTATTTCTGATATGATTGAGAAAAAAGGATTCGGAAGAAGAGTTAATAATTATAAAATGAGAGATTGGATTTTCTCTCGTCAAAGATTCTGGGGAGAACCAATCCCTATGATTAACTGTCCTAAGTGTGGATGGGTTCCAATGAATGAAGAGGA
>CAMIXP010000070.1 GCA_946402785.1 uncultured Caryophanales bacterium
ATGAAGAAGATTTATTCTATTATGAAGATGATGTAACAGAAGCAACACAAAATGCGGGACAATGTGCTTTTATATCTTATTTAGATTTAAAAGAACATTCTCTTTTAAAACCATTTGAATCAAAAGGATTAACTTGCGCAAGTAAATATACCTTCGTATTAGTAAAAAGAGTAAAAGGAAAATATACCTATAAATACTATTTAGGTTGCGGCAATGAAAAAGATTTGGCAGATACAGGACTATTACCAAAATCAAAAATAAGCTTTGTATTACCAAACAATGATACAAGAACTGCCTATGAATCAGGACCATCTGGTACTCCATATGCAGACTTTCATTGCCAAGCACCTGTATTAAAGAGTTAATTGAGGAGGGTTTATGGAATATAAGAAAAATATCAATACCAATATCTTTAGAGGATATGATATCCGTGGAATTTATCCAACAGAATTGGATGAAGATTCTGCTTATTCGATTGGATTAGGATTTGGTACCCATATCAAAAGAATGGGAAAAACAACTTGTGTAGTAGGACACGATAATAGAAACAGTAGAGAAGTATTAACAAATGCCTTAATCAAAGGAATTACAGAAACAGGAATCAATGTAATCTTCTTAGGTTTATGCACAACACCAATGTATTATTATGCTTGTATCAAACTACAAGTATATAGTGGAGTCATGGTAACAGCTTCTCATAATCCAAAAGATGATAATGGATTCAAATTTGCATTTGATGAAAATGGAAACTGCAAAGGACAAGAAATTCAAGACTTCTTAAAAGAAATCCAAGAAGGAAATTTTGAACACGGACAAGGTACAATACAAAACTACGATATTACAAACGACTATATTGAGCTATTTAAGAATAACTTACACTTTGGTCCAAGAAGAGTAAAAGCAGTGATTGATCCAGGAAATGGAACAACCGGTATTATCGCAAGAAAAATCTATGAACAATTCCCAATTGATTTAGAATTTATAAATGAAGAAAGTGATGGTAACTTTCCAAATCACCATCCAGATCCATGTGTAGAAAAGAATCTAGAACAATTAAAACAAAAAGTACTAGAAACACATGCCGATGTAGGAATTGGTTTTGATGGAGATGGAGATCGTTTAGGAGTCATTTCCGAAACCGCAAAATTTATCCCAACTGATCAATACATGATTATCATCGTAAGAGATATCATAGGAAAAGTAGAAAAGAAAGAGTTCTTATGTGATGTAAAATGTTCGAAAGCTTTCGCAGATGAAGTTGAAAAACTAGGCGGAAAAGTATTAATGTATCGTACAGGAAATTCTTATACCAAAGCAAAAGTAAGAGAAGAAGATTTACCATTTGGAGGAGAATTATCCGGACATGTTTACTTTAGAGACAGATGGCCAGGATTTGATAGTGGACTATATGCAGGATTAAGACTATTAGAAATTATGTCTTATACGGATCAAGATGTAGATAACTTATTAGAAGGAATTAATCACTATTATGCAACAGAAGAATTAAAATTCCCTTCTCCCGATGATAAGAAATTTGAAGTCATCGATGAAGTAGGGGAATATGTAAGAAGTAAAGGAAGAAAATTCATCGATATAGATGGAATCAAAGTCCTATACGAAGATGGATGGGCCTTAGTAAGAGCAAGTAATACAGGTCCCAATATAACAGCTAGATTTGAAGCAAGAACAGAAGAAAGATTAAAAGAAATTCAAGAAGAATATACAAACATCATCAATCAATTGAATAACTAAAGTTCCAATCGGAACTTTTTTTCATGATTTGACTGTAAAGAAATGCCAAATCAAAAGAGAAATAAAGAAAAATATGATATGATGGATTAAGTTAGTTAGGAGGATTCTTATGGCAATTTCAGAAGAAGAGTTTCAAAAAGAAAAGAAAATCTTAAGACAAGTGAATAAACTATTAGGAAATACCCTAACAGAAATGGGAGAAGACATCATTCAAGATGAAGATAACTTAGTAGAATTCAAAAAGATGATGTGGGAAAATGCAAGTAGTTTCGATGCAGCAGAAGAACAACAAGCTATGTACGCAACAGCTCTAGAAGCAGAAAAAGCATACATGAAACAACAGTATTTTAAAAGACTTTGTAAGATCAAAGATAAACCATATTTCGCAAGTATTGTCTTCAAAGATGAAAGTGGAGAAATCAGTAATATCTACATGTCTTTAACCTATTTAAAAGATGAAAATATGAATAATATACTATATGACTGGAGAAGTCCTATCTGTAGTTTATTCTATGATTATGAAACAGGACCTGCTTCTTATGAAGCACCGGGTGGAACTTACTATGGAGAATTAAAAAGAAAAAGACAATATAAAATAGAAAAAGGAAGACTCCTAGGAGTATTTGATAATTCTTTAAATATTGATGATGAAGTTCTACAAGAAGTACTAGCAACCGAATCCAGTGATAAGATGAAGAACGTTGTTAACACGATTCAACAAGAACAAAACCAAGTCATCCGTAACCTAGAGAATCATAATTTAATTGTTCAAGGAATCGCAGGTTCTGGAAAAACAACCGTTGCTCTTCATAGAATTGCGTTCTTACTTTATCGATTAAAGAATTTAAATAGTAGTAATATCTTAATCTTTTCACCAAACAATATTTTCACAGAATACATTTCCGATGTATTACCATCTCTAGGAGAAGATAATACACTTCAAACAACATTTGCTGATTACTTATATAGTTTCATAAAAGACTATGAAGATATAGAAAACTTCTCAGACTTTGTATCAAGATATTATTCTTATCAAGAACCAAATCCAGAATTAGTAGAATATAAACAAAGTGATAAGATCATTGATGACTTAGATGCTTTTATAGAGAATTATATTGATAACTGTAAGTTTGTAAGTAACTTCACTGAAGGAGAAAACAATCTTATCTTAAAAGATGATTTAAATGAAATGTTGCATGATCGATATAGTAGATTCCCATTATTTGAAAGAATCAATGAAATGGCAGAAAAACTAAGTGCCAATGCTTGTAAAGGTTCTATGAAAAAGAAAAGAACCTTTGAAAAACTTATGTATCAAAATGCCAACTTTAAAAAAGATTATCAAGCAATTCTAAAAGAATTCTATTTAAGTGAATTTTGTAGATTCCATTTAGAAGAAAAAGAGATAGATAAGTTCTTAAATGTAAAAACACTTCATTATGAAGATGCCTTAATCTATGCTTATGTAAAAGGATCATTAGAAGGATTCTTATATGAAGCAAATATTAAACAAGTAGTCATTGATGAAGCACAAGATTATAATAGACTACAATACATTATTATTAATAATATCTTCAAAAGAGCAGACTTCACAGTACTAGGAGATATTAATCAAAATATTAATCCATATTATCGTTATCGTTCTCTAGAAGATTTAAAAGATCTATTTAAGAATGATACCAAGTATATTGAACTATTAAAGACATATCGTTCTTCTCCAGAAATTATTGAATATACAAATAAGATTTTAAATTTGAGACATGTGAATGCAATTCGTAAAGATAATAATAAACCAGTTATTATTCGAAAAGGAGTAGAGAACTTAAAAGACTCTTTAGTAGCAGATGTAAAGCATCTACAAGAATCTTATAAGTCAACAGCCCTAATCACAAAAGATGATCAAGAAGCAGAAAAGATTTATAATTTAATTAAAGATTCTGTTGATATTTCACTAGTTCGAATAGACTCTAAAAAATTCAAAAGAACTTGTGTCATTATTCCAGCCTATGTTGCAAAAGGATTGGAGTTTGATAGTGTTATTATCTATAATGATAGAGACAATACCTATCGTAAAAATGAAAAGAATCTATTATATGTTGCCTGTACAAGAGCACAACATGAACTCTATATTTATAACTAGTACTCAGTACTAGTTTTTTTATGAAAAAAGTAAAAATATATATTCAATTTGATAAAACTATGTTATGATTAAATAAAGATGAAACAAGATGAAAAGAACAAATGGTAAAGTAATGTAAAAGAGATAAAATTAATCATAAAAAGGTCAACAACAAAAGGTGTTTTCATGATAGAATGAATAAGGATAGAGGTGACAGAAATGAACGATTTATTAGAGTTTTTAACATCACAAGAAATAATAATTGTTTATATGATAGCTGCTTTAGCATGCCTTATTTGTTTTATTGTATATTTAGTTGAAAAGAATAATGAAAAATTAAGATTGAGACACAACACAAGAGAATTAAACAAATTAGTAGAAGAAATCAAAGCAATGACAGATGAAGAGGAAAGGGCTCTATATGATGAACCAGTTCTAGAAATTCAAGAGGAAAAACAAGAGTCTTCCATCAATGAATTACTTCCTGTAGAACCAATTGTATTGGAACCAATCGAAGTAAAAGAAAACCCTGTAGAAGAACCAGTAATGGTAAGTACAGAGACGATAGAAGAAGAACCAATTGAAGAACTAGAATATACAAGTATAGAACCAAACCCAGAGGAAGCAAGAGAAGAATTAAGAAGACTACAAGAAGAATTCGAAAGACAAGAACAATTAGAAAAAGAACAAGAAGCAAAGAATCAATATGAAGAAGAACAAGAAAAAACAGCTATTATCAGTTTAGAAGAATTACTTTCTAAAGGACAACAAATGTATGAAGCAAATGAGCTAACACAATATGAAGACGAAGGAAATGAACCAATTAGTCTTCATGATTTAGAAGAACAAGCTCAAAGACAAGCTGCTGTTTATACAGAACCATTTAGATTAACAAGTGTTGTAAATGAAAATGAAGTAAAACAAGAAATTGAAAATAGTTTTATGCAAGTAGAAATGGAAGAGTCAATGCATATGGATGACTTCGAAACAATTACAGAAGAAACAGTTCAACCAGTAAAACAAGAACCTGTTATTAAGAAGTTCCAATTGAGTCCCATTATCTCTCCCATATTTGGAATTGAAAAAGATCCGGCTAGAGAAAATGCAATTGCCTTAGAGAATACAGCAAACTATGAAAAACTAGATGCAGAACTTCAAAAGAATAATGAATTCATCATGACACTGCAAGAACTACAAGAAAAATAAAACTCGAGTAATCGAGTTTTTTTATTAGGTAAATCTAGAAAATTATGTTATAATAGGAACGAAAAAAAGAGGAAGAAGCTGGTAGAATGAGAACAGTGGGAATTCATACATTAGGTTGTAAGGTCAATACCTATGAATCAGAATATGTAGTAAATGAATTAAAAAAAGCAGGATATGAAATCAAAGACTTTGATGATATATGCGATGTCTATATTATTAATACCTGTACAGTAACCAATAATAGTGATAGTAAATCCAAGAAAATGATTCGACAAGCCATTCATAAAAATCCGAATGCTTGTATAGTCGCAATGGGATGTTTCATCGCAGCGAATCCTGACTATCAAGAAGATGGCTTAGATATTTTAATTGGAAACAAAGATAAAGCAAGAATCGTAGAAATCCTAGAAGAATATTTTAAGAAGAAACAAATCATGAATCTTCAATATAAAGGAAGATTAAAAGAATTTGAAGATATGTATATTACAGATTTTCCAGGTAGAACAAGAGCCTTTGTCAAAATACAAGATGGTTGTGATAACTTCTGTTCTTACTGTATTATTCCATTTGTAAGAGGAAAATGTAGAAGTAAAGAAGAAGAAAAAGTCATAGAAGAAATTAAAGATTTAGTAAAGAATGGATATAAAGAAGTTGTTCTAACAGGAATCCATACAGGAAGTTATGGAAATGATTTAGAAACAAGTTTTGCTGATCTATTAAAGAAATTAGTAGAAATCAAAGGACTAGAACGTTTAAGAATCTCATCCATAGAAGCAACCGAATTAAATGAGGATGTATTAGAAGTATTAAGAAATTCAAATGTATTAGTCAATCATCTTCATATCCCGATTCAAGCAGGATCCAATGAAATCTTAAAAGCCATGAATCGTAAATATGATTTAGATGATTTTAAAAATAAAATCAAAGAGATTCAGTCCATTCGAAAAGATATTGCCATCTCAACAGATGTCATTGTAGGATTCCCAGGAGAAACAGAAGAACTCTTCCAAGAAACAATCAATACTTGTAGAGAAATAGGATTTTCAAAACTACATGTATTCCCATATAGTGAAAGAAAAGGAACTGCCTCTTCTAGAATGGAAAATAAAATAGATAATCATGAGAAAAAAGAAAGAGCCAAAAGATTAATTGAAGTATCGAAAGAATTAGAAACAAACTATATGAAAAAGTTTGTAGGAGAAGAAGTAGAAGTCTTAATCGAAGAAGAAAAAGATGGATATAGTTATGGACATACAGGAAATTACTTATATGTCAAAATAAAAGGATCTTATCCTCATAATGAATTAATTAAAGTGAAAATCAAAGAAGTTAAGTATCCATATTGTATGGCATAAAAAAAATAGGAGTTAATCCTATTTTTTTATTCTTCATCTTCTGGTTTCTTTTTTCTTGGCCTTCCTCTACGTTTTTTCTCACTAGCTTGAACACCAGCAATTCCAGCCATAGCACCGATCGCTGTAGGTACTGCATAGCTTTCTAACTTAAATTCTTTTTCCATTAGCTTACCAGTATTTGGAATGGCATTAAACGCTACCGTAGAAGTTTCTCCACTACCTTTTGGTAAAGGAGATTCATGACCAGTCGAAATTCTAAACTGTGGTTCTGTTGCAGGAGTAGTAACAATCGGTGGTGACGTAACAGGAACAGTCACAGGTGTTGTTGCTGGAATATATACTTCTAATTGTTGTGGAGTCGTAGGTTGACAAACAACACCGTATTTTGGTT
>CAMIXP010000071.1 GCA_946402785.1 uncultured Caryophanales bacterium
TCATTTCCTTGATGAAGATAAGCAGTTATATTATCCGCATCATTCGTAACAAACTGAGTACGATTATAATCACTAAAGAAATTCGTACTTTCTGCTTGGGATCCAAATAATACTTTTACATAAACTCTTAATACATCTTCTTTTAAATAAGCTCGCGCAACTAAATACTGCGTACTATTAGGTCCACATACTCCACCACAAGCAGTTTCTTGTTTCGTAAAACGTTGTGTTTCAGCATCATAGGTATAAGGATAACAACCTTGTCCAACATAATCAATTGCTTCTGGATCAAACTTATAACCCGTATCAAATAAGGTCTGAATCGCAGAATCAAATTCATCTAAAGGCATAGATTCAATTCCTTTTGCATAGAATTTAGAAAATGCCGTTACATTAAATAAGGTTTCATTGGATAAATCTTTCGTCGTAACTTTATGATCATTCGCATAAATCTCAATATTCCAGCAATCTCCTCCAGAAACAAGTTGTGGAATTAAATCTTTAATAGATGCATCTTCCACATCAATTTCTACCTCAACTGGTTCAATGACTTCTGGTTGTGGTTCTGGTACCAAATAACGACGACCAATAAAGAAACCAAGAGCGAAACATATAATTAAAACTCCCAAAACAATAAACACTGTCTTGATAGATTGAATATCTTTATTTTCTTCTTGATTCATAATAACCCTCCTTATATACTCTTCATATTAATCATAATATAGAATCATTCTTTTATCAAAATGATAGATAGAAATGAATTCAAAATTGACAAATAATTTACTCTTCTGAAAGAATTTGAAATTCTAACGCAACAACACCATTTTCTAATACTTCTTCTGGTTTATAGAATTGACTCATCAAAGCAAGATAATCATCTTGTGTCGTATCCTTCATATAAATTCTTTCCATAGGATAAGCATACGTTACTTCTCTAAAATCAGAATACAAAGCAATATTCGTGACTTCCACACGAATTTTTTCTTTATCATCTGGTCTTTTTAAAAACAATAATGTATCCCCTACTTTTAATTGTCTTCTCTTTTCATCATAAACTCTTACTTCTACATCTTTCGTTCCTTCACGAACCAATTCAAATATTTCAGGATGTAGATGAACAATCATTTCCATAATAATCCTCCTATCGAATGGAATAACCCAATTGTTTTAATCCTTCTAAAGCAAAAGGAGTAATTTGAGAAGAAGATAATTGATGAATATCATAGTATTGACATCCATTGGAATCTAGTCCATCCGCTTCTTCTCGAACAGTATCTTCTAATACATCTACTTTATAAAGAATTCCAATATGATGTAAATCTTCTATCACATCTTCTTCCATTTGCCATTGAAAAGTACGAGAAGTAGCACACAATAATTCGTAATGTTTGACAGTAACTCCTGCTTCCTCCATTAATTCTCTTTTTAAAGCTTCTACTGGCGTTTCATTGTGTTCAATTCCTCCACCAGGAATATCTAACAATCCTTTATATCCCCCTCTAGCTTTTCGAATTAATGCAATTTGATCATTTCGAATAATAAAACCATAAGCTCCTACATGTGTACTTTCAACAATCTCCATAAACCCTCCTATACAGCTTGATAAGATTCTTCTTTTTCCATCATAGATGATACAAATACTTTTTGTCTTTCTTCTGCAAGCATATCTGCAGTAACCATATCACCTTTACAATCTTCTAATATGGTTCGAATAAACTTCTTACAATAATCAATATATTCTTTCAAAATAGAAGCAACCATCGGATCTTTTTCCTCATACTGTTCCAAAATTTGATCAAGAATATGATATTTTTCTATAAATTCATAAGAATGTTTATTTCTCATATTAACAAATAAGAACTGATTTAGTTGCCATAATAAACCACTAACAGTTCCATTGACAACATGTTCACTATTATCACTATCAAGAATCCATCCAGCTTGGATACCATTCTTTTCTTCTAACATAAATCTCTTCTTCATTCCATTTGTAACAAGAAGATTTTGATAAGCATCTATTTTTTCTTTTTCACTGCATTTCTTGATATTATCATCAAAATCTTCACGAGAAATTGATAACGTTAACATTGGAAGATATCTCTTTTTAAAATTCATTTCTCCTAAATCCATACCTTCAGAAACATACTGAGTCCAATCATCATGGAACATATGATAAAGTTCTTTTCCATCTATTTCTACCCCATGAATAAAAGCACGGTCTTCTGAAATGAGTAAAGGAGAAGACTCATCAAATAAATCTAATCCTTCAAAACGTTCTTGTAAAAAGGCAAGTACTTGAGGATGCATACGATGAAGAACACGTACAACTTTAGAATCAATAACCATTGGTTCTCCCAAATTAAAATGAAAATATTGATTCAAGATATCTTTTAAACTTTTTCCTCTTTCAGGGAATACTTCTAAAGAATTCAAACGATAACTCGCATTATAAATTCCCAAAGCTCTTTGATTTAAAATATCAATCTTATCCGCATCCATCGTCATCGATAAAGCTGAAGATAATAAGTATCTTACAGAGTTTGGAATCTTCTCTTGATTTTGGAAAATTCCTTCAATCGATGTCGCAATATCAAAATCAAGCATTCCGCGAAGAGATTCTTCAATATCTCTTCTTAAACTTTCTTTTTCTTCTAGTTCTAATGGACTATGAGATAGTTCTTCAATTTTACGATCCATTACATCAATGATTTGTTGACTAATATCACTCATTTTTTTACCTTGAGTATGACTTAATACTTGACGAACCTCATCTCTTAACTCCGTATAAACCGCATCTGTATATTGAGGATCAAATTCAAATCCACTTGCAACATTATAATCTAATTCTTTTCGATATAAAATTCCTTTTACTTGATCAATAAAACGATCAATAAATTCTTTATGTCTAGGATTCATTTTACCAGTTACATCATAATTCATTAATCTTGCTTGTTCATAAGCATAATTAATAAATGGATACAATTCATAAGTAAGTTGAGAATCCTCTAAAGTAGCAGAACCATCATAATCAAAATAAGATAATTCTGTATTTGGTTTTTGATGACATTTCACAACAACAGCAGAAAGTGCTTCTGTTACATAACGAAGAATCTCTTCCTTCGTATCAAGTCCTTCAATTTTATGAAACATAAGAGCACTTGCAAGAGAATAATAATATCCTGCAATCGCATGATCAACAGACAAATCTCCTATTTTGGATTCTTTTTGACGCATATTGTTATCTTTTAAATCATTATAATGAGTAGCTTGATAAAAACGTCCTACATCATGAAGCAAAGCAGATAATAATACCGTTCTTTGTAAGATATCATTCTCTGGAATATTTTGTAATTCTTGATCCGCAATAAAAGTAATTCTTGCACTATGTCCTAGTTTTAAATGCATATTATAAAGTCTTGCGATTTTTGCAACAATCCACTCTTTTGCCATATCCGGTTTTGGATCATTAACAATTTTCAAAATTTCTTCTTCAGGAGCTCCCCAATAAGCAGAGCATTCTTCCATAAAAGATTCATTCTTTACAATCTCACGTACCATAGAATAAACGGAATCTTTTTCAACCTCCGAAGTAAAAGGAGGAACACTAATATCCGTTCTTTTTAACTCTTTCTTACAAGATTCATAATAACTTTTTAGGACAGTCCATGCTTTTTCTAAAGCAGGACTTTCTTTACTTTTTTCTTCTAACCAGTAGATAGCTTCATAGTCATCTACACTCATAGGATTAAAGATCATTTCATATTTCCCCCTTTCTTAGAAAGGTCAGAAAATATTGTATCTAATCGTTCTCCAAATAGACGGAAGAATTGAACATTCTGTTTTAAACTTCCATCGTAATAACAGGGTGCATTTCCAAATTCATTTGGTAATTTATAACCACAACCATTGGATAATTGTTGATAATTTTCATCTTGAATCACTTTTTGATAAATAGAAACAGCATGATTTGCTTGTAAAGCATCTTTAGGAGATGAAATTGTATCTACCATATCAAATAACATACTACCAAGAATCATTTTTTCTAGTTGCTTAAAAACCCCATATTTTTGATAAAAATCATGAGAGTTATGTATACTATCAAACCAAGATAACAAAACAGAATTTAAAATAGCATCCATATTTTGAGTATCTTCTCCCGAAATAGAATATCGGGTAAAGGCAACAACCATGTCTTTTTTAATTTGATTAATTTCCTCTAACAATTGATCTGGCATATGCATACCCTCCTATTAAAATGGTATATCAAAAAAGAAAAAAAGTAAATTGAATCCAATTTACTTTTCTCTTAATTCTTCTAATTTGTCTAAAAATTCCTTAGGAGCGTCAACCTCAAATGTCAACTCCTTACCAGTTCTTGGATGATGAAAAGAAATATGATAAGAATGAAGCATTTGTCCAAACTCCGTACACTTTCCTCTTCCATATAAAGGATCATTACAAACAGGATATCCAATATAAGCCATATGAACACGAATTTGATGGGTTCTTCCGGTATCCAATTTACATTCAATAAAAGTATGATTTTGAAATCTTTCTAGTACTTTAAAATGCGTAATCGCTTCTCTACTATTTTGATCCGTAACAGCCATCTTTTGTCGATTGTTTTTATCTCTTCCAATAGGAGCATCCACTGTACCTGTTTCATGTTTAATAACTCCATCTACAATCGCTAAATATTTTCTTTCTACTTCTTTTTCAGAAATCATCGTAGAAAGTTTTTCTAAGATATCTTCTTTTTTCGCAACTAACATTAATCCGCTTGTATCTTTATCTAATCTATGAACAATACCCGGTCTAAACTCTTCTCCTGCAAGTTTTCCATATCGATATAGTAAAGCATTAACAAGTGTACCACTATAATGTCCAGGAGCAGGATGAACAACCATTCCACTCTCTTTATTAATCACAAGTAAATCATCATCTTCATAGACAATGTTAATAGGAATATCTTCTGGTTCTACAGAAATCGTATAATCTAATTGATCATTCACTTCAATTACATCATCCATCTTAACAGAATAAGAATTAGATACGACTTTCCCATTCACAAGAATCTTTTCATCTTTCATTAATTTTTGTATTTTACTTCTAGAAAGATCTAATTTTTCAGATAAATATTTATCAATTCTTAAATCTTCATTATCTTCTACAGATAGTACAACCATCAGAATCCCTCCTTTTTTTCAAACATATTTTAGCATAAAAAAAGAGAATAGTAAAACTATTCTCCAATTTCAATGTATTTCTTTTCAGGTAATTTCTTTTCATCATCAACTTTAGGAACTTCTAGTGTTAAGATACCATTTTTAAAAGTAGCTTTAATGTCTTCTGCTTTTACATCTTCACCAACATAGAAGCTTCTAGAGCATTCACCAGAATATCTTTCACGTCTAATGAATTTACCTTTCTCTTCTTCATTTTCTGATTCATTCATAGAAGCATTAATATTTAAATATCCATCTTCTACATCAATTTTAATGTCTTCTTTCTTAAATCCAGGTAGATCTACATCAATAACATAGTTCTTTTCATTCTCACGAATATCTGTCTTCATCATAGGCATTGGATGAGTATGTCTTTCTTCTCTATGGAAGAATGGATCCTCAAAGAAGTCATCAAATAAATCATAGTTTTTTCTAGGTACGATCATCATATACATCATCTTCCTTTCTTCTATGTGTAGAGCCTTTTATTGGTAGCACATTGTATAAATAATGTACCTGTAAGGTCATCTTTTTTCCTTACAATTATGTTATACCACCATAAATTAGCACTGTCAATAGTTAAGTGCTAATTTTACAATTTTTTTAGATTTCTTGACTCTTAATAAATTGTAATTTTCTCTTAAAGCATCTGCTTCATCATCATGATGAAAAGTTTTGGTAACGTGTTTAATCTCTATCATACGAAATCCTCCTATTTTTATTTTATAATACTCTATGATAGATACAAAAAAAATTAAAAAAGCAGATTATTCATCTGCTTTTAATTCATCAAACATTTTCTTCACAGTAGGATTATTATGAGTTAATTTTTGAATCGTTAAATCCTCTGCTTTATTATTTGCTAACCTTAAGTTATCATCTGTTTTTTGAAGATGTTCTTTAATCTTTTGTAAATGATCAATACTCTTATCAATTTCTTCAATCGCTTTAGAGAACCTCTCAGAAGCAAGTCGATAATTACGACTAAATCCTTCTTTAAAAGTATTAATATTTTCTTCGAAATGAGTAATATCAATATTCTGACTTCTCACAAGTTCTAACTCTTTACGATAATCAAGTGACTTTCTAGCTAAATTACGAATTAAGGTAATAAGAGGTATAAAGAATTGTGGTCGAATCACATACATCTTTTCATAGAAATGAGATACATCGACAATCCCATCATTATAGTAATCATTATCCATTTCTAATAAGGATACAAGAACAGCATATTCACATTTCTTCTCTCTACGATCTTTATCTAATTCTTTTAAGAAATCTTCATTCTTATGTTTCGTTGCCGTCTCATCTGCTTCATTTTTCATTTCAAACATAATAGAAACAATCTCTTCTCCATCGTCATCGTAATCTCGAAAGATAAAGTCACCTTTAGATCCAGTCTTTGCATCATTATCTTTATCAAAAGTGGCATGAGGAAATAAAGGTCTTAATCGATTAAATTCTGTACTACAATGAACCTCTAAACTTTCCCCTATCATTTTCGTAGATTGTTTAGCTTTAAAATCTTTATAATAAGCAATTTGCTCATCCTTATTTTT
>CAMIXP010000072.1 GCA_946402785.1 uncultured Caryophanales bacterium
AATATGACCTCCATCTTCATCCGCATCGCTCATGATAATGACTTTATCATATTCACAATCTTTTATATCAAAGTTAGATCCATATCCAGCACCA
Organism: uncultured Caryophanales bacterium; assembly: GCA_946402785.1. Classification (GTDB taxonomy): domain Bacteria; phylum Bacillota_I; class Bacilli_A; order RF39; family UBA660; genus UBA3789. Next base: position 95 of record CAMIXP010000072.1, read on the forward strand.
ATCGTATAAATAATCGTATTAATTTCTTCATTACGAAGGATTTCATCTTCTCTTGTTTTTTCTGTATTTAAAACTTTACCACGTAAAGGAAGAATCGCTTGATATTTTCTGTCTCTTCCACCTTTGGCAGAACCTCCTGCAGAATCACCCTCGACTAAGAATAATTCATTCTTGGTTTTATCTTTACTTTGAGCAGGAGCAAGTTTTCCAGATAAACTTCTTTCTTCTTTCTTTTTAGAAGTTCCTTTTCGTGCATCTTCTCTTGCTTTTCTTGCAGCTTCTCTCGCAATCTTACTCTTTAAACTCTTATTAATGATATCCGTAGCAATGGCTTTATTTTCTTCTAAGTAAGTTTGTAAGTTAGAAGTAACAATCTGTTCTACTGCATTCTTTGCTTGAGGAGTTCCAAGTTTTCCCTTAGTTTGTCCTTCAAACTGTAGGATACCTTCTGGAATCTTCAAACTGATAATGGCTGTTAAACCCTCTCTAACGTCCGAACCTTCAAAAGCCTTGTCGTTGCCTTTAACGAATCCATTTGCCTTTGCATAGTCGTTAAAAACACGTGTAAGGGCTGTTTTAAATCCAACTTCGTGAGAACCACCATCAATTGTTTTAACATTATTAACGAAACTAACAATCTTTTCATTGTAAGTATCCGTATATTGCATCGAAATTTCTACTTCAATTTTATCTTTAGTACCTTCAAAAGTAAGAATCTTATGAAGAGTATTTTCACCCTTATTTAATTCTTCTACATATTCTTCAATACCACGTTCATAGTGATATTTATTATCTCTTCCATCTTCTTCATCATATACTTCAATTGTAATTCCTTTTAGTAAGAAAGCAGACTCCTGCATTCTCTCACAAATCGTTGTATAAGAAAAACTTGTACTAGAGAAGATTTCAGGATCTGGCATAAAACGTACTGTTGTACCAGTTTTATTGGTTGTTCCAATGACTTTTAAAGGAACAGCTACATGTCCTCCATTTTCAAAACGAATATAACTTTCTTCTTTATCTCTTTTGATAGTTACTTCCATCCATTTAGATAAAGCATTAACAACAGAAGAACCTACACCATGTAATCCTCCTGATACTTTATATCCATCACTTTCAAATTTACCTCCAGCATGAAGAATCGTATAAATAACTTCCGGAGTAGATTTACCAGATTCATGCATTCCAGTAGGTACACCACGTCCATGGTCTTCTACAGATACAGATCCATCTTTATGAAGAGTAATCTTAATAAAGTCACCATATCCATTAATAGCTTCATCTACAGAGTTATCAACAATTTCCCATACAAGATGATGTAATCCTCTCTTATCTGTAGATCCAATATACATACCAGGTCTTTTACGAACAGCTTCTAATCCTTCAAGTATCTTAATCGACTTCGCATCATATTTATCTGCCATATCATCACTCCTAATACTGAACTCTATTTTATTATAACAAAAACTTTCTTGTATTTTCAACGAACTTTACCTTTTTTGACACTCAAACCCTTTAATAGCAACAAAAAAGGAAGAGTTAACTCTTCCTAATGAGCTTCAATTTGACTGTTACAAGATGCTCCTAATAGAGCCATGTAAAGGGTCATATCTTCATTTTTATCATTGTTTGTAATTCGATATGATCCATTTACTTTTTCAAGTTCATTCTCATTAATTTGGATTTGTAATTTGCCATTATTATATAGTTTAATATCACGAATAGTTTCACTTTCTTCTGCAATTAATTTAGAACCATATTTTTGAAGGAAGAATCTAACATCCTCTTCTTCTTCATCTCCATATACATCAAGAGAAAAAGAACCTTCTGCATTATAAGAATTATGGAAACTCATTGCACCATCATTGAATTCCAACTCTGATTCATAGTAACAAGTATCAGGATTTCCTTTAAATAAAACTCCATTAACATAAATTCCATCTGGTGTTGGATTCCAACATAAGTAAATAGTACCAGCAACACTCATGCTTGCTTCTTCAATTCTCTTTAAAGCATTACTTGCTCCAGTAGCTGTATAATGCTCACAAGCAGGATTATTATCATATCCAACTAAATAAGTATCTCCATTTTTAAATGCTTCCATATAATCAAATGGATATTCTCCAACTGGAAGATAAACATCTTCTAAGTCTTTTCCATGGAAATCATACGTTCCACCATTACCATTAATACGCATATATTCCATAGATGATTCTTCATCCCAAGATACTTTCGCAACTCCACCATTCGTTAAAGTAGGAGGATAAATCATTTCACCATATTCATATCCAGGACGGAAAGCATTTTCAATATTATCAAGATAATAAGCTTCTTCTTCATCTGTGAAAGAATCCCATAACTCTTCTAATGTACATGGATCATGTGGTAAACGTACATAGAATGATTCACTTCCATCAAAGAAGTATCCACCATTGGCATCAAATTTAAGAGCTGGGGCAGCTTCTACTTCAGGAATTCCATAAACATCTACAACAACACCTTTTAATGGATTACCATTACCATCTGTAATTTTAACACTATGGCATTCTTTTCCTGCATGAACAGTATAAGTAGCACCTAATAATAACATGACAGGAATGACAAGTAATGCTTTCTTATTCTTGCGAGATACAAGAATGGTTGCTCCAACAACTCCAGCAACAACAAGTAACATAACGAAACTTCTACCTGTTACTGGGTTACCACCACGATAATCTACAAAAGTAGAAGTACCTGGAGCACCATCTAAAGTTAAAGTCATTTCTCTTTGATTGGTTGTATATCCATTTGGTACATGTTGAACAACTCTTACAGTACCTCCCATACAATCACATAGAGGAACCAAACCATTCTCATCTGACTCCATCGTAAACATAAGTTTCTCTGGTAAGCTAACAGCTTCTTCGTAGTTTTCTGTAACTACTTCTTCTCCATTAGGATACACCATAAAATATGTTACACCAGTTTGTGGTAAATCAGCTGCATGTACCATTGGTATAAACATAAATCCTAATAGAAATACAAATAAACATTTTAATATTTTCTTCATAATACACTTCCTATTCTATAGAACATTATATATCAAAGCATAAAAAAAAACAATGTCGAACATTGTTTTTTATTCATCGAATTTAAATTCAAAATCAAATGGATCTTCTTCTGGTTCTGTTTCATCTAAAGATTGTTCATTAAACTTCTTCGCATTAATTTCTCTTTCTCTGCTAACACCATTACTCATTAAAATAGACTCTTCAATCTCTTCAATATCAAAAGTAGTTTTCTTATCTTCTCTACCCTTAATAATTAAACTAGATTTAACATTCGTTACAAAACTTTCTGCATCAATATAATCTACTAATTCATTAATAGCACTATTAACTTGTGTATCAAATACACCTCTATCTTCAGAAACCTTACGAATTCTTTTAGCTAAATTAACAATCTTCTTATCTGTAGATAATTGAGCTAACATCATTTTATTTTTATTATTATTAGCTTCTAATACTTGTTTTCTTAAAGCATGTTTATAAAGAATATTTTTATAAGCTTGCGTAAAGAATGATAAACTAAATGCACTAAAGATAATAATATTTTGAACATTCTCATTTAATAATACTTTAACTCCAGGTACTTTTGCTAAATACGTATCAAAGAATCCAAATACTAGCATCGTGAAGATTGGTAAAACATTTAACATCGTATTTCCATTACTAAAGCATTGAATAAATGTAAGTAATAAAGTTGATAATGCAATACCTATTAATAATCCATTACCAGAATCATAGAAAATAGAGAATATTCCAACAATAATAATAGCGACTGCAAAAGATAATACAATACTATTATTTTTTAATTCTTCTTGAATCTCTTCTCTATGTTCTTCCATAAAAGCTTTTCTTTTTGATTTTTTCATTTCGAACCCACCTCTAATTGCCACTTATTATAAATCAAACTTATAGTAAAATCAAGAAAAAAGAGAGATTTACTCTCCCTTTAATTCTTCTTTATAAGATTGTATCTTTTGACTCTCTATTAAATAACAAATCATTTCATAACAATAATCATAATATTTTTTTAATTTATAACGACTAATTCCCTTATATTTAGAATCAATTTCTCCTACAATCCCCATCTTACAAACAATCATTTTAATCAAAGAATACGTACTAGGAGAAACACTCTTATAATCCAAAATCATAGGAAAAATCTTACTCAAAATCAATCTTTTCATCTTAAGTCCATTATTCTCAATCAGACGATAAGATATTAATAATTCATTTAAAGTATCTGGTATATAATCCAGTAAATCATCATAGATCACATGACTAGGTAATAAATAAACTTTATCATCAATTTGAAAAGCACTATAACCCATTCTCTCGATAATTAAGGGAACATTATGAAATAACACACTACTTGCTTTATCACTAAAAGTAACTCCCTTAAACTTTTTCATAGATTCTAATAATAATTGAATATTTAATAAGAACTCTAAGAAGTTTAAAAAAGACTCCTCTGTAATCTTATGTTTAAAATCAATCCCAATGGATTTTAAATAAGAATCACAATCTAAATACGTATTACGATATTTCCAATGATGAAATAAAAAAGTATTAACAAATTCAAAGTAATTATAATTATTCTTTTCATAAACAATACATTTACTATTTAATACTTTTAATATTTTATTATATTCATCTTTATATGTATTTTTATGATTCTTTAATAAGATAGGTATTCTCATACATATCACCCATCATTATAGTAATCTTTTACATGAAAAAAATCAATCGAACAGATTGATTTTTTCTTCCTCTTTTTCATCAGTTTTTTCTTCTTCGTAACCAGAAATTCCATTATATAAGAATTGTAGTAAACCAGAATAAGTCGTTTGAACAACCCCCGATATATTCCCTTGTTCATCATAATCATTTAAGAATACATTAGCTTCTTTACTAAAGAAATAATCTGTTACTTTTACTCTTCCTACATGAGAAAAACTATTACGAATCATTTCTAATGTTTCTTTAGGATCACATTCATATAAGAAATAATTTCTTTGTAATTCATCTAATCGATCAAGCAAGGAATAAATAATAGAACGAATGGTTTTACGAACAGGTACTCCATTATCTTTTTTATCAGGAGATACTTGCATAAAAGATTTCATATACTTTTCAATAATATCTTCTAATAAATGAGCATTCCAATCTTGATGAGTTCTTACTCCATCTTGATCTGGCTTCATATGATTTAAAACATCTAATTGTTGGAAATCAGAATAAGCTTGATCTCTTTCCTGTATAAACGCATCTCTTCTACTTTCCAAAACTTCTTTTACGGTAGGAGGACATTTTGCTAAATGTTCTTCTGTCTCATCTATTTTAATAACACTATCTAAAATGGAATGAACTAATTTTCTTCTTTTAATTAAATATTCATTTAAAGCATCTTTACTATAACCAGTCATATTTCTTTCAATCATCAATAATGTTTCCGGATTATGAAAAGCAGATTTATTCATCGATAAAATACATAATCCATAGATTTGAAAGAATACATCTTTTAATGCAAGTTTCGCATGCATCACATCTTCATAATTAGAAGAAGCATCATTACTAAAGGAATAATCATCTCCTAATACCAATTGAACTAAATACTCTTGTAATTCTGTTTGGTTAAAAGCTTGTGGATTTGACTTAGATGCATCATAGAAACGATCAATAATCTTTAAAATAGAATCTTTCTTATTCAGTACCATCTGACATAGTTTTTGATAAACATCATCATAATTACGATAACTATTATGATAACTCTTATGCATTTTACGAATATATCGATCTTTTTTAGGATCCATTTGAATATTAATTGTAATACCAGGATATTCAGAACGAATAATGTTTTCTACATAATCTTTCGTACGAATAAAAGAAGTTAAATAATCTCGATTATAAAGGAATTTACGAGGAGCTCCACGATACATTTTACTTCCATATTTTTCTTTTTCTCCTTCAGATAGTTCAATCTTCGCAAAATAATCAAATAATTCACGAATACGACTTTCTATCGCATCAACGGGAATATGTTCTCCTCTTAAATTCACACGATACAGGATATGGTTATGTACCGCAAAATAACTCTTAATACGTTTATGATCTCGTCTTTCAAAAGAAGGGTGATCAAATGGATTCTTTTGTTCTCGATCATAATAAAATCCCTTCATCGTATAATAATCTGTATAACGTTGATTATAAATACCTTGTTCTACATATCGAAAGAACCAGTCAAAAGGAATTTCTGCCTCTAATCCCCTACCATACTTCGTATTATGAATCAATATCTTACGATGTTCTTCATCAATATCAAAATGTTCATGTAAGATAGAATCTCTGATATTATCCAAAATCCAAGTATGATCAGACTCTAAACTAGAATGAATAATGGGTTGGTCTTCTCCTTGAAACAACGTATCAATTTCCATATCAGATACCTGTCTTGTAAGTCTACCAAGTCTATCTGTATTCTTTTTATCTTTTAAAATAATAGATTCTTTGGATAACGTCATAAAAGCAATACATAAAGCAAGTCTAAAAGTATCATCC